>JACSRG010000254.1 GCA_014879865.1 Anaerolinea sp. | reverse complement strand
AGCGGCTTCGACTTCGGGCAGGCGGCAGCGCTGGCGCTCATGCTCGCCGGGATCACGCTGCTGCTCACGGTGATCCAACTTCGCGTCGCCCGCTTCAATGAGGAATTGTCATAATGGCGACACAAGTTCGCAGCCTACCCCCTTCGGCGGACCTGTACGGGCGGAATTCCAGACTGCGTCACACGCTGCTGGTCAAACTGCCGGTCTTCGTGCTGCTGTGTCTGGTCGCGGCAAGCACGCTGCTGCCGCTCGCCTACATGGGTATGACCGCGCTCAAGGAACGCACCGAGTATCTGACGAACCCCTACGGCTTACCGCGCGCGCTCAACTTCGACAATGTGCGCATCATGGTCGAGACGTATGGATTCTTGCGCGCATTCGGCAATTCGGTCTTGATCGTCGGGACGGCGCTGTTCCTGTCGCTGTTTCTCGGCAGCCTCGCCGCGTTCGCGGTTGCCAAACTGCGCTTTCGCGGCAAGCGCGTCTTCTTCTTGATGCTGATCTCGCTCCAACTGATCCCCGGTCAAGTGCTGCTCATCCCGATCTACCTGCTGTTTTCGCGCTTGGGGATGATCAACAACTACCTGTCGGTGATCGTGATGTACGCTGTCGGCAGCCTGCCGTTCAGCATTTTCTTCTTGAGCGCCAGCTTCCGCAGCATCCCCGACGAATTGATCGAAGCCGCCAAGATCGACGGCGCGACCCTGTTTCAAGTCTACCGGAGCATCGTCGTGCCGATTGGCAGCCCGTCGATCCTGACGCTCGGCATTCTAAACTTCCTCAGCATGTGGAATGAGCTGATCCTCGCGCTGCTGCTGCTGCCGGACGAGAACAAGCGCACGATCACGTCGTCGGTGGCGATGGTCGTCGGTCGCTTTACCACCAACGAACCGTTGTTGATGACCGGCTTGCTGCTGTCGGCGCTGCCGACGGTCGTCGTGCTAATCATGTTCTCGCAGTACCTCGTCAAGGGCATTTCGGCGGGGATTGGCAAATAATACGGAGTTTGTATGACCCATATCATGCTTTCCACCGCCATGCTCGACCTGATTCTGCACCGCGATGACACGCTTCAGATGCAGGATTACACGGGCGCGGGCTATTCATGGCTGCACCCCGACGGCGAACGCGCGTTGTTCGCCGTGACCATCGACGGGCAGCGTTATACCAGCCAAACATTGGAATTCGCCAACGTGGAGATGGACTATTCGACGGCAGGCGTACAGCACATGGTCGCGCGCTTCTTCGGGCACGGGATTGCCGTCGATCATCACTTCAAGGTCTATCAGGATACGGCGCTGATCGAGTCGTGGCAGGTAATCCGCTGCATCGGCAGCGAGCCGACCCGCGTCACGCGCGCTGACTCGTTCACGCTGGATATTCCGGCGGGCGCTTATGACCTCCACTACTACACCAGCGATTGGGGCGCGGAATTCACGTCCGTACACACGCCGCTGGACGGCGCGAAACTGCTCGAAACGCGCACGGGACGATCCTCGAAGGGCATGCACCCGTTCTTCGCGCTGACTCATGCCGGGGGAGCGGTGCTGTCGGGGTCGGTGGCGTGGTCGGGCAACTGGGCGCTGCGCTTCGATCCGATAGCGGGCGGCGGTTTCCGGTTGAGCGGCGGCTTGCATGATTGGGAATTCGCCAAAGACCTCGCTCCCGGCGAGGCGCTGGAGTCGCCCGTCGTGGTGCTGGTCGTCGGGGGAGACTTGAACGCCGTGTCACAGCAGTACGCCCGTGTTGGACGGCGTTACTGGTATCCACGCACGACATTGTCGGCGAAAGTCCCGGTCGAGTGGAATCACTGGTGGTCGTACGAGGACGACCACATCAACGCGGCGATCTTCCACGAGAACATGGCGATTGCCGAACAGATGGGCGTCGAAATTTGCATGTTGGACGCAGGCTGGTTCGGTCCCGCCGATCCGGGGACGTTCTGGTATGACTATCGCGGCGATTGGGATGTGGTCAACACGGTGCGCTTCCCGCAGGGGATGCGTCCGCTGGCGGATGACGCCCACGCGCGCGGCATGAAGTTCGGCATGTGGTGCGAGATCGAGGCGCTCGGAGTCAAAGCGCGCTTGGCGGAGACACGACCGGAACTGGTTGCGCTGCGCGACGGGGAGAAGCTCGGCTATGTGTGCCTCGGCAGTTCGCAGGGGCGCGAGTTCGCCTATCAAACGCTGAAGCGGCTGATCATCGAGTATGACCTCGACTGGATCAAGCTGGACTTCAACCTCGACCCCGGCGCGGGCTGCAACCGCACGGATCATGGTCACGGGGCGGGCGACGGGCTGTATGAGCATTACACGGGCTACTACCGTGTGCTTGAACGCATCCGCGCCGAGTTCCCCGAAGTCGTGCTCGAAGGCTGCTCGTCGGGTGGTCTGCGCATCGACCTCGGCTTGCTGCGCCGGATCGACATGCACTTCTTAAGCGACCCCGATTATCCCGTCCACGACTTGCAGTTGTTCTGGGGCGCAACGACCTATGTCGCGCCGGATGCCTGCTTGCATTGGAGCTTCGGCGACTGGATCAACAAGAACCCGCCGCCGCCGCAGAACTTCAACCCGCGTGATCCCAAGCTCAAGCCGCACCAGTTTGACTACTACACGCGCATTTCCATGCTCAACGTGTTCGGCTATTCGCAAAAGCTGCCTGAACTGCCCGCATGGGTCGAAGCGCGGCTGACGGCTCACACGCAGATTTACAAGCAGCACGTCCGCCGCTTCGTCAAGGAGGCGGATGTCTACCGCCTGACCGGTCAGCCGGAGCGCGACGGCGGTGGTGATCGCTGGTCGGCGTTCCAGTACCGCCTGCCGGATCAGTCGGAGAGTCTGCTGTTCGTCTTCCGCCTGCCGGGAGCTGAACCTGTACGCCAAATCTGTTTGCAGGGCTTGAACCCCGCGCTGACCTACCGGGTGATCGGCTATGAAGGCGAAGACATGGGCGCGGCGCGCGGTAACGATCTCATGCAAACCGGTCTGCGTTTCGATCACCTGCCCGAAGAAGGTTCGGCGCTGCTCCGCATCCTACCGTTGAGGGCTGTATGAGACCGGTTGTTCACCTGTTTTGCAACGCGCACATTGATCCGGTCTGGCTGTGGGGATGGGAAGAAGGGCTGCGCGAAGCCCTTTCCACCTTCCGCACTGCCGCCGACCTGCTCGACGAGTTCCCCGAATTCGTCTTCAACCACAACGAGAGCGTGCTGTACGAGTGGGTTGAAGAATACGATCCTGTGTTGTTCGAGCGTATCCGCGTGCATGTCCAGAGCGGACGCTGGAACATCACCGGCGGCTGGTTTGTGCAGCCCGATGTCAACCTGCCCGGCGGCGAAACGCTCGTGCGCGTCATGCTGGAAGGGCGGCGCTACTTCGCCGCGAAGTTCGGCGTACGTCCGCCCGTCTCGTACAACTTCGACACGTTCGGGCATCCGAGCAGCCTGCCGCAAATTCTGAACGGCGGCGGCTTCGGCATGTATATCCACTACCGCCCCGGCGAACGCCAGCTTGATCTGCCGGGGATGTACTATCGCTGGCGCGGCGCAGACGGGAGCGAAATCTTCACCGTGCGCCCGGATGCGTGGTACTGCACCCCGTGGGAAGGCTCACCGGAGCGCGAAACGCGGCGCGGCGTCGAACGAGCGCGCCAGACCGGGCGCGACGTGATGGTGATGTGGGGCTTGGGCGATCACGGCGGCGGACCAACCCGCGCCGAACTCGTCAACTTCCGCAAGCTGATCGCCGAGTTCAGCGAGTCGGATGTCGAGGTGCGGCACAGCACGCCGGAAGCGTTCCTCGCCGCGCATCAGCCGTACATCCACGAGTATCCCGTGTATCAGGGGGAGTTACAGCGCACACTCTCCGGCACGTATACCAGCGTCGCGCCGATCAAGCGGCAGATGCGCGCCGTCGAAGGGCTGCTGGCGTCCGCCGAACGGTGGGCAGCGGCGGCGTGGTGGCGTTACGGGCGTCCGTACCCGGCGGATCAACTGCGCGAGGCATGGAAGCGGCTGTTGTTCAACAGTTTCCACGACACGCTGTGCGGGACGCTGGTCGAAGATGCGATCCCCGGCGTGAACGACATGTTCGGCTATGCGGGTGATGTCGCCCGCCGCGTGCTCGTCAAGGCGCAGCACGCGCTGCTGCCCGCCGTCACGCCGACGCCGGACACGATCCCGGTTTATGTCGGCAACCCGCATGGATCGCCGATGCGCGCCGCCATCGGGATCAACTTCTTAAGCGACTATGCGCCGCCCGCCCAAGCGAAACGCTTTACCCTGTACGACGATCAGGGGCAGGCTGTGCCGTATCAAACGCGCGGCGGCGACTCGGTCGTGCTGGACGAGAACAACTGGAAACCGTTCTGCGGCTTCATTGCCGAAGTGCCGCCGCTGACCATCCGCCGCTATGAAATTCGCTTCGAGCCGCCGCCCACGTTTGCGCCGAAGATCAACGTCACGGAGAGCGACGACGCGATCACGCTGGAATCGCCCTTCTGGAAGGCGACCTTCAGCCGCACACGCGGACTCGTCTCGTTGATTGAGGGCACTCACCAACGCGAACTGCTGCGCGGCGCGGTCGGCTTGGTCGTGATGCATGACAGCCCGAACGCATGGGGCAGCGATTTCCGCTCGATTTACAGCGATCCACTCGTGCCGATGGCGCTCCTGTCGCCGGGTGAGGTCGGCGCGTTCGCCGGGGCGGAGGGGAAAACCGGGGACGCCGTGCGTGTGATCTCATCTGACGCGGTGTGGACGACGGTCGAGTGCCTTTGCGGTTGGCAGCACACGCGGGCGTCGCTGCGCTTCACGTTCTACGCCGACCTGCCGCACATCGACCTGAACACGACGCTGTACATGGGCGCGCGGGCGAAGATGATCAAGCTGCAATTCCCGTTCACCGCATGGAACGCGCAGCCCATCGCCGAAATTCCCTACGGGATCGCACGTTATGCCGCCGACTCGGCGGAAAATCCGTTTAGCCGCTGGGTGCGCCTCGATACGCACGATTTCGCTTTTGGTGTCGCCAACAACGGGCTGAATGGCTTCGACGCGAACCTCGACGGGACGCTGAATTTGAGCGTGGCGCGCGGCGCGATCCACTCGTCGCCGCTGGAAACGGACGCTGATCCGGCGAAGTCGTACACCTTCACCGATCAGGAGCAGATCAACACGCGCTTCCGCCTCGTCGCCGGGGCAGATCGGGCGGCGACAGCGCGCGCATTGGTCGCTGCCGCGCACGAGCTCAATCTACCGCTGGAACGCTTCTTCATCTACGCGCCGCCGACGCTGCCGCCGGGAGCATCCGCTCAGCCCGTGCCGCTCATCACCGTTACACCGTCCAACGTCGTGATCGGCGCGCTCAAACGGGCGGAAACGAGCGAGGCGCTGGTCGTGCGCTTGCAAGAGACGGGCGGTGAACATGTCACCGCGCGGATCGAATTGGACGGCGCGCCGCCGCTCGAAGCGGAGTTCACGCCGTACCAACTGCGCACGTTCCGCATCAGCAGGGGCGGCGCATGGACGCCGTGCAACCTGCTCGAAGAACCGATCTAGTGCTGCGCAAAACAGGACAAGGCATGCCTTGTCCCTACAGAAACGGACGCCCAACGGGGCGTCCCATTGGCACCAAGTTAAGCTGCCGCTTTTTGACCCCACCCCCGACCCCGTGCAACCTACGGTTGCGCCGAATGCCAAGCTTCGCTTGGACGGGAGGGGCGCAAACACGAGTCTGTTTGCGCCTTCCCCCGAATTCGGGGGAAGGTTGGGAAGGCGGTTTCTTTAGAGTATTTCGCTGCAATTTCATCATGGTGCACACGTCGCAAAATAGGGCAAATTCTCAAACTGTATACTGTACTCCACCGTATTGCGAAACTCGCCGCTTGGCAACTGTTCGTACAGCCCAAACGTGACCAGATTCGTAGCGTCGTGCCATTCGAGCGGGTAGACATCCGCCACGATTTCGTTCTCAGCCCATGTCGTCAGTGGACGCAGCCCGTAGACCGGCGCGCTTTGATCGGCAGTGGTCATGCTGCCGTCCGTGTCGGTGACGTGGACGAACACGCTCAAATCGCGCTCAGGGACGCTCGCCGTGTACCAATCGACGTACAGGGCAATGCTCTGCGTTCCGGTGATCGGTTCCGGGTGACAGACGACACCGTATCCGAGTGCGATCACGCCGTCGATGGGCGCGAGTCCATCCACGCGGGCGACGCGGGGCTGCGTGGCGATCTCGACCAGATACGGCGCGGGGGCGGTCAGGTAAAGACGCTGACCGATGCGCTCCTCCCACCATGAGATCGGCTGGTTGTAGAACACGTCCGACAGCGTGAACAGGCGGCTGCTGCCCAGAATCGCGGCATAGTCGGCTTTGTGATCGACCAAGCCTAGATCGGGGCGGATGCCGAGCACATCGCGGGCGAAGCCGACGGCATGGTGATGCACGCCCCATGGGATCATCACGGTGGCATTCGGCGGCAGGTGACTCACGCGCTCGATGGCGATCTGCCCGGTCGGGTCGGTGGTCAGGTCGCGGATAAACGGCGCGTTCAGGCTGACGAGATAGGCGGTGAAGGCAAGGGCAATGAGGATAATCATGCCTCTAAACCATAGGCGTGTCTTGTCCGAAGGGTCTTCGATGGTAAAGTCCGCACGGGGTTCAAACCCCGTGCTGTGAGAAAGACCAAGCCCACTGAAGGGGCTTGCAAAGTGATTTGCTTCGGGAGCTGTGATAGTTCCAGAGGAGATCGGGCGGGGTGAAGCCCCTTGAGTGGGCTTCCCGCCCGCAAGAGCAGCCGGGGGTTTCAACCCCCGGCGGTGGAACAACGACAAGGTGCCCTCCACCGCAAACAGCCACCCGAACGCCAGTGCCAGCGTGACCGGCAGAATCAGCGCGGACAGCACATCGGTGTAGACGAACACATGGAACAGGTAGCAGATCGCCCCGATCAGACTTAGCGTGATGGCAGCGCGGCGCGTTGCTTGCGCTCGAATGCCGACGAACAAGCCGACCAACCCGATCACGATGCCGGGGAGCGTCAGGTCGGTGATCAGCACGTTGTTGACGAGGTTGAAATTGGCGATCAGCCCGTCGAACGAGGTGATCGAGCCGATGAAGCGTGAGGCTTCGCGCCCGATGAATTGATCCCACAACCCGCTTAGCGTCCCCGGTTCACCATAGACCCATGCCGCGCCTGCATTCGCGCGCAGGTACAGATAAGCGTAAGGCAGCAGCCCGACCAAGCCGAGCAGAATCACGGGGATCAGGCGCAGCGGGCGGCGCAGCGTGGGCAGTACATCGCTCCATACGGCGTAGACCAAGCCGGGGATCAGCATGGCGACCGCGCGATGATGCCCGATGCCGATGCCGCCGATCACTGCCAGCCAGAGCAGGCGCGACCGGATGTCGCCGCGCCATAACGCGATCACCAGCAGCAGCGCCATCAAGAAGAGGGTGAAGCTGTAGATTTCGGGGATGACGCCATGAATGTAGACTGTGCGCGTCAAACCGTAGACCAGCACGACCAGCCCGGCAATCAGCGGGCGGCGCGTCAAGTGGATCATCAGCGCGAAGATCAGCGCCAGTGCCGCCAGCATCCAGATCAGCGAGACAACCGACGGCGCGACGGCGGGCGACATGCCGATCAGGCGCAGCGCGGCGACGGTCAGGTTGCCGGACATGACGTAGAGCGGGTAGCCGGTCGCGTGGAGCGTGCCCCACGTATTGAGCACGATCTGGGTTTCGCCCACGTCGATCATGTAGTAATGCTGTGACCCGTTGGGGATCGTCTGCACGCTGAGTGCGTAGATCACCAGCAGCAGCGCCAGCGGAATCAGCAGGAGTAAACGGCGGTGTGTCATAGCAGGTTAAGTCGCCTCTAAACTTGCGCTCATAGGGGGGAGTTATACCCACCCTGACCGTATTATCGTAACAAAGGTAACCTATGCTGACCATTGGTGAACTTGCGCCGGATTTCGAACTTCCGAATCAAGATGGCAAAAACGTCCGTTTAAGCGACTTTCGCGGCAAAAAAGTCGTCCTGTTTGCTTTTCCTCACGCCAATACGATGGGCTGCAACAACCAAGCGTGTGGTTTCCGTGACGAATTCGAGGAATTTCGCACCCATAACGCCGTCGTACTGGGCATAAGCTGCGATCCGCAGGCGGTGCTTCAGGAATGGAAGGCGAACAAGAATTTGCCTTACGATCTGCTCTCTGATACAACTCACGAGGTCGTGCAGGCGTGGGGCGCGTGGGGAATACCGATGTTCGGCATCATCAAAGTACCGATGATCAATCGTTCGTACTGGGTGATTGACGAAGACGGCGTGTTGATCGACCAGCAGATTAACGTGCTGCCGGGTACAAGCGTCAAGAAGGCGCTGGAAGCGGTCGAGCGCGTCATCACCCCGACGACCACCGGTTAAGTTCACACACGAGGAGAAACATCATGCCCCATGTTGGCGAAACCGCGCCCGATTTCGCGCTGACCAATCAGGATGGCGCGACCGTTCGCTTGAGCGACTTTCGCGGCAAGAAGGTCGTCTTGTTCGCGTATCCCAAAGCCGGGACGAGCGGCTGCACGACGCAAGCGTGCGGCTTCCGTGATCAGTTCCCGAAGCTGGAGTCGAACAACGTGGCGGTGCTCGGCATCAGCCCGGACGCGCCGAAAGATCAGAAGAAGTGGAAAGATAAGGAAGGCTTGCAGTATGACCTGCTTTCCGACATCGACCATGCCGTGCTGGAACAGTGGGGAGCGTGGGGCGAAAAGTCGATGTACGGCAAAAAGTACATGGGCGTGATCCGTTCTCACTGGGTGATCGACGAGAACGGCACCATCATCGACGAACAGCTCGGCGTCAGCGCGAAGGACAGCGTCGAAAAAGCCGTCAAGACGCTCGGCTGGTAGGGAAGAACGAAAAAGAAAAGGCGTAACGCAAAGACGCCATGACGCAAAGGCGCAAAGAAGAAGGTAAATGAATAATCTACTTCGCGTCTTACCGTCTTCGCGTCTTTGCGTTGAATCTTTCTCTTATGGTCTTGCCTTGCCCCTAAGCGGTTTCGACGTATTCCCGGCGGACGCGCTCCACAAGGTCGAGCAGCACTCGCTCGTCCACTTCTAAGCCCTGCATTTCGTACAGCAGCGCGGCGAACACCACGCCGAGCGCGTATTCGTAGCGTACCCCGGCGGCTTCATCGCCGCAGATGACCGCCTCGATACCGCCATTCACGTCCGAGAGCAGCGCGACCCCGGCGACATAGCGCGCCCAGCGCGGCAGCGGGCGATTCAAGATCGTCTTTTTGGCTTTGGCACTCTGGCGGCTGAAACAGGCTTGTGCTTCCGATTCGACGTCGAACACCGTGAAAAGATCCGGGCTGCCCGCGTGACCCGCTGCCCACATGTCGCGCTCGGAGGGAGCGACCAACCACTGCGGCGGCGTATCCGGGTAGAGGGTTTGGTAATGGACGAGCAGGCGAATTGGGGGATCGAAGGGCAAGCGCACGGATCAAACCTCAATCAATGGTAGAATTAAACCAATCTTACCGGAAAAACCCGAAAATCGTTGAACATGCGAAAACCTTTGCTCCTTGTTCCTATCGCAATTCTCATTATCGCCAGCCGGTTGTTCGCGCAGGAACTGCCCCCCGCGACCTGTTCCGTGCTGCCGCTGTGGACGGCTGCCAGTAATGCCTGCATCAGCCGCCCGACGGGGTACATCTGCAACGGCGGTTCCGCCCCGGTCGTCGAGCCGGTTGGTCCGGTGAGCAACGCGCTGGGTCCCATCGGGGCGCTGGTCGAAATCGACGCGGTGGACTTCATCCGCACGCCGCCGATTGCAGCCGATATGTCTACCGTCGGGATCGCGTGGCTGCGCTCCGGCGGCAGCCTGAACTATACCGCGCTCCAGCTTGGCGACGTTTCCATGCGCGATGTCTCCCCGGCAGATTTCCCCGCGTGGACATCGTTCCAGTTGGAGACGGCGGACGGCGCGTCGCCCTGTGGGACAGCTCCGGTCAGCGCGCTGGTCGTGCAAAGCGCGTTCGGCGTCCCGGCGCGGATCGTGGTCAACGGCGTGTCTCTCGCGCTCAACGGCACGGTGATGATCGTCACCAATCCCACGCAAACGCGCTTTATCGCGCTCTCCGGTCAGCACAGCTTGATCGCCTTCAGCGCCGAGCGGACGCTCTACATGGGGCAGGAAGTCAACGTGGAGCGTAATCCGGCGAATCCGTATGCGCCGTCCAACCAGCCGAGCGAAGCCTTCCCGTTCGATTCGACCCTGCTGACGAATCTGCCGGTCGCGCTGTTCGACCGCCCGGTGATTCTGCCGCAGCCCGGTTTCGTGATGACGCAGGGTGCGGTCAACCTCCGCTCGTCGCCGGATCAATTTTCCGGCGTGATCATGCAGGTTCCGGCGGGGCAGATCATGTCGGTGTTGGGGCGCAGCACGGATGGCTTGTGGTTCCATGTGCGCCTTGAATCCGGCGATACAGGCTGGATGCTGGCGGAACTGCTGGCGCAGAACCTCGGCACGATCTCGGCGGTCTATGCGGCGACGCCGCTGCCACCGCAGCGTTACGGCGAACTCGGCACGCGCGCACAAGTCGCTGCCCCGGCAGGCGCGGCGCTGCGACAGGGACCGGAAATCAGCTTCCCGCTCGTGACCACATTGCCCGACGGCACGGTCGTCAACTTGATCGCGCGCAGCCCGTACAGCCCGTGGGTCAAAATCGAAGTGGCAGGCTATGAAGGCTGGATCGCGCTGATTGCGTTGAGCACGCAGGCGTACATCGAAGCGCTGCCGATGGATGTCAATGTGCCGATGCCCCCGGCAACGCCGACGGCGACCAACATCCCCGGCTTGGGCGGCAACGCCTTCCCCGACCCGGATCGCAGCGGACCGTAACCCATGCGGGATCGTGTCTCAAATGGCACACGATCCCGCATCATTTCCTAATTCACGAAATTACGATTATGATATAGACATGGGGGAACCTACTTATTCCTTCATGCTTTCCACTTTGTCCGCTGCACGCGCTGATCAATAGGTGAATTGATGTCTATCCTCAGAAAACTCCGTCGTGCTTTGCCATTATTTCTCATTACCCTGCTGCTGCTCCTATCGGCAGGGGTGTTGGCGCAGTCGGATGCCCAACCCGGCGCGCCAGTCCCGCCAGATTTGCCCAGAATCGGAGAACGACTCGACCCAAGCAGCGTCACGATTGACATGGACGCGCTTCGGCAGCGTCCGGCAGGTGTCGCCGCCCTTAGCTCAGACCTTTATGATCTGTTCACGGCGTGGACTGCCAGTCCGGCGCAAGGCATGGAACTGGCGGATGAGCGCGGTCTCGACCTGAGCGGGGATCGCGTCGCCGTGATGTTCATCATGGTGGACAGCGCCGCCGCCGATGCTGCCATCCCCGCTATCGAGGCGGCGGGTGGGACGATCACCGCGCGCTATGACCGCTGGATCGATGCGCTCGTCCCTGTGCTGGCGCTCGACACACTGGCGCAGCTCCCCGGCGTATCGCAGCTCCGGCGTATCATCGAGGTGTTCCCCCTCGACGAGGATGCCAGCCCGCGTACGGATGCGAACCCTGCGCCTGCCAGTGAGCGCAGTCAAACCGGCACCTACCTGACGCAAGGTGTCGCCGCCTCGAATGCCTCGGCGTGGCACAGCGCCGGGATCACGGGCAGCGGTATCACCGTCGCGGTCTTCGACTCCTTCAAGAACTACCTCACGGCACAGTCATTAGGGGAACTGCCGCCCGGTGCGCGTTTGACGACTTATGTCAGCATCGACACTACGAGCAGCGAACACGGCACGGCGGTTGCCGAAGTCGTGTACGACATGGCTCCGGGCGTCAACCTCATCCTCACTTCACCCACCAGCGTCACCAACATGGCGCAGCGGATCACCGACCTCGCCAACCTGCCGGTTGGATCGCGTCCGCGCATCATCACGTCGTCGATTGGCTACTTGAACGCCGAACCGGGTGACGGAACAGGCGCGGTCTCACAGGCGATCAACTATGCCGTCAGTCAAGGGGTGTTCTTCACGCAAGCCGCCGGGAATCAGGCGCTTGGCAACTATGGAGGCACATTCAACGACACGGACGGGGATGGCTGGCACAATTTTTCGGGCGTTAACGAAATCAACTTTCTTAACGATGGTTTTCAGGTTCCGGCGGGCTACCCGATTTCGATTGTGCTGCGCTGGAATGACTGGCCCGTCAGCGACCAAGACTACGACCTCTACCTGTTCCAATGCACGACAAGCTGTTCGATAATCGCCAGCAGCGAGAACGGGCAGAGCGGGTCGCAGCCTCCGACCGAGGAAATCTACGGCGGCGCTCCGGCGACCAGCTACTACGGCTACGCAATTGCCAAGTATTCAGCCACAGACAACGTCGTTCTCGATGTGATGGGCTACAACCTGCCGGATACGCTTTATCGCATGGCAGATCACAGCTTGATCGACGCGGCGAGTGGGATGAACGTATTTGGCGTCGCCGCGCTCGATGTGAATGATCCGTACTTGTTGGAGGACTACAGCTCACAGGGTCCGGCGATGGGCTTGGGCGGGACGCTCGGCACGGGCAACGCGCAGCCGCGTATCGGCGGGTTCGCTAACGTCCACACATGGGCATATGATACGTTGGGGTATTCCTTCAACGGCACATCATCGGCGACCCCACATGTCGCGGGCGCTGCTGCGCTGATCTTGCAGGCAAACCCGTCATATACGCCGAGCGATGTGAAAGCCTTCCTCGAAGGTCGCGCCGTCGATATGGGGGCGGGTGGCTACGATTATGTCTATGGCGCGGGACGACTGTGGCTCGGCAGCCCGCCCGCAACCGCAACGCCGACCTTGATTGCGCCGATCGGCGCTACCACTGATGCAACCCCGACGTTTACGTGGACATCGGTCGGCGGGAACGCATGGTATTACCTGTGGGTCGATGGAGCTGGTGGACACGTCCTCGATCAGTGGTACGATGGCGGTCTCGAGTGCAGTGGCGCTACGTGCAGCGTAACGCCGGATATCGCACTGGCGGGCGGCAGCTATCAATGGTATGTGCAGGCGTGGACATCATCCGGCGGTTACGGCACGTGGAGCAATGCCGCCAGTTTCGATCTCCCTGTGCAGGTTGCCATACCCGTCGCCCCGACTGGCGGCAGCCCGGAGACACAGCCCGCCTTCACATGGGTCGGCACGACTGAAGTAAGCTGGTACTACCTATGGATCGAAGGTCCCAACGGTCACGTCCTCGATCAGTGGTACGACGGCTGGAACATCTGCACGGGCGGCGTGTGCAGTGTCACCCCGGTGTCCCTTGTCGGCGGTACGTACCAGTATTGGGTGCAAATGTGGACAGCGGGTAACGGCTATCATCCGTGGACCAGCGGCACACTGTTCAGCGTGCAGCAGCCGCCTGCCGCGCCGACTCAAATCGAGCCGACCGGCACGCTCAACACCGGTAACCCGACGTTCTTCTGGTACCCGGTTCCGGCGGGCGCATGGTACTACATCTGGGTGAGCGGTCCCTCTGGGCATGTCCTCGACCACTGGTACCCGGCGAGTTCCTGCCCGGGCGGTCTCTGCTCGGTGACCCCGAGCTTGAACCTGCCTAATGGCGCTTACCAGTGGTGGATTCAAGCGTGGAGCAATGAAGGCGGCTACGGCACATGGAGCAGCGGGATGAGCTTCACCGTCAACGCAGCCTCGCCCGGTACAGGCGAAGTACCGCCCGTCGTCGTGCCACCGGTCGCGGTACCACCGGAGGAAGTGCTCCCTGAACAGCCGCCCGCCCCGGAAGGCGCTGGCGGATAAACAGCGCTGCTGAAGGGCATGGCACGCCATGCCCCAATTTCCCTTGCGCCCCCGGAGTCTGTCCTTTAAGATTGCGTCTTAAGGAAGACGAAAGGGGGCGCGATGGAACCTAATCCGGCATTGGCTCTCATCCTCGCTATCGGGTTGATCGTTGCGGCGTCGCGCATCGGCGGCACGTTGGCACGGCGTTTGGGACAGCCGCGCGTCCTCGGCGAGTTGATCATCGGCGTGATTCTCGGTCCAACGCTGATCGATATGCTGCACCTGCCCATTTTTCACGGCGTCGAACTGGACGAGACGATCAACGAACTGGCACAGCTCGGCGTGCTGCTGCTGATGTTCATCGTCGGCTTGGAAGTCAACATCCGCGAACTGGCGAGCGTCGGGCGCGTCGGCGTGTTCGCCGGGTTTCTCGGCGCGCTGCTGCCTGTGGTCTTGACCGTGCCGCTGCTGCTGCTGTTCCGCTATTCGTGGCAGCCTGCCTTGTTCGCGGGCGTGGCGCTGGCGGCGACGTCGGTGAGTATTTCCGCGCAAGTCCTGCTGGAAATCGGCGTGCTGCGGACGCGCGTCGGCAGTGCGCTGCTCGCAACCGCGCTGATCGACGACGTGCTGGCGATCCTGCTCGTCTCGCTAACGGTGGCGATCACGGCGAACGCCGGGATCGAAGCGGGCGCAGACTTCGGGGCGCTGGTCAACATCGTCGTGCGGATGGCGTTGTATCTGATCGGCGCGTTTTTGCTGGCGTGGTTCATTTTGCCGCGCGTGATGGATTGGCTCTCCGAGCAGCCCTCACTGGCACAGTCGTTTGGCATCCCGGCGATTGCCTTGATCGGTCTGCTGTTGTTCGCATGGTCAGCCGAAGAACTGGGCGGAGTCGCGGCGATCACTGGAGCATTCATCGCCGGGGTGGGCTTCAGCCGCAGCAAAGAACGCGTGCGCCACGAGATCGAACAGTCGATTAGCAGCATCGCCTATGTGTTTCTCGTCCCGATCTTCTTTGTCGATGTGGGGCTGGAAACCGACCTCAGCCAATTCCCGCTGGCGGCGCTGCCGCTGGCGCTGCTCATGCTGGTCGTAGCAGTGGTTTCCAAGATCGGCGGTTGTGGACTCGGCGGGCGGCTTGGCGGCTTTGACAACACGAATTCGATCCGCTTGGGCGTGTGTATGATCTCGCGCGGCGAAGTCGGCTTGATCATCGCGTCGCTCGGCATCGGTGCGGGTGTCTTCCGCTCTGACGATCCGTTGTTCGCCTCGCTGTTTCTGGTGATCCTCGCCTCTACGTTGATCACGCCGCCGTTCGTCCGCGCGATTTTTAGAACAGGAGAGAACCGTGAAACTGGTCGTGTTGATCACCGCGCAGGTTGAAAAAGGTCTCGACGTGGCGCTGGCGTGGGAAGCTGCTGGCGCGCCGGGGGTGACAGTCGTGCGCGCGCATGGGCTGCAAGCGTTGCAAGAAGAACTGCGGCGGGGCACGATTGAACTGCCGCGCATGGTGGTTTCGATGGCGGGCGCGATGGCGGCGATTCTCGACAACATGGAGGAGCGCAGCGAAATTCTGCTCTCGCTGGTTGACGACGCGCTGGTCGATGTGCTGCTGGATGCGACCACGCCCGTGCTCGGCGACTTGACCGAACCGCATCACGGCATCCTGTTTGTCGTTCCGGTCGAACGCGCGATTGGCGTGCGCGATCACCGGCAGACGTAGGTGGAATGCTACGGCGCTAAATCGTACAGGGTGAGCGCCGGTTTGCCGGGGGGAACGTCGATCATGGCGGCGACTTGACCGGGCGCGCGTTCGGGAACGTAGGGGCTGTCCTCGAGAACGACGTACACGCCGGCGCGGCGATTTGCCGCAAACAAGTCGGCAAGCGCGGGGCTGTCCTGCCCATCGGGACGGATCGTCGGACAACTGATAGGCAGATCGCGCAGGTGATAGCGCATCCCCTGACAGTTGGCGAGCGCGCCGATCACCAGTTGAACATCGCGTCCGCGCAGCGTGTCGCCGATGGCGTCGAAGCCAAAACCAGATGCGTCGGAACGGGTGTATTGACGCGCGTCAACCTGCGGCAGCGGGATGTCTGCCGGGGTTTCGGCGGCGGTCAGCGCGAACGGCAGCCACAGAGTCAGCGCCCACGCCGCGAGCACAGTCAGCGCGACGGCGGCGACCAGACGTGAACGCCGGGCGGCGTGTCCGAGGACGACCGCCCCGCAGAGCAGGGCGATAGCGGCAGGCACGACGAAGAAGCGCATCTCCTGCGGCAAGTTGATCCACAGCGCGAGCGCCGGGGCGATCAGGCAGAGCGGTAGAAAGAAGCGCCGCCGGACGATCAACAGGATGACTGCCGTGACGAGCAGCGCGAGCGCTGGCAGCCCCCACAAAACGCCTAAAGAGTCGAGCGTGAGCATCACGTTTCCGGCGATCCGCTCCGGCGAGAAGAACGCGGCGGTATCGAATGGTCCGCGCGCGCTCAGCGCCAGCGAAAACGAGTTGCTCAGAAAATCGAGTCCGCGCAGGCGCGCGCCGATCACGAACGCGCCGAACAAACCGAGCGCGCAGCCGAGTGCAGCGGCTAACCAGCGGATGCGTCCGGGCAGCGAAAGGCGTCGAACTGCGGGCGTGAGGCTGAGCGCGGCGGCGACCGGAATTCCGTAGTAGGGAATCGAATTGATTTTCGCGCCGACGGCAAGGAACAGGCAGATGCCGCACAGGGCGGCGTCCTGCCAAGCAGCACGGCGCGAGAGGCGGTAGGCAAAATAGAGCGCTGCCAGCACCGCCGCACCCGACACCGGATCGGCTAAGGCGAGACGACCGTAAAAGTAATGGAAGCTGTTGAAGCTGTAGAGCAGCGCGGCGAAGATCATGCCCCACGTCCCGGCGGCAAGGCGTGCGATTCCCATGACGGCGGCGAGTCCGACCAGCGCCGCGATCAGCGTGGCGGCACGCGCGACCCAGATCGCATCACTGGCAGCAGGCTGGAACAGCGCAAACCAGAGGATGGTGAATTGCCGTCCGAGATTGATTCCTTCGAGCGGGGAGAAATTTTGCAGGACGAGTTCGCCCGTGCGGATATGCACCGTTTCGTCGATGAAGGGCGGAAAGCGGTTCAATGCGACGAGGTTGACTCCGAAGAATAGGAGCAGCAGCGCAGCGGCGATCAGCACGCTGAACCGTCCTGAGACCGCCTTTTGCATCCCGTTTTCGAACTTGTACCCCGTAGGGATCAGCCGCTCCTGATACATCTTGTGATTTTGAGCTCCTTACCCCCAAGTATAGCGAAGCCGACGGGCAATCGCCAAGCGGGCTCTCATTCGCAGCGGCGATCAAGGCTTGTCAACGGGGAAGCATCGGGTATAATACGCTTCAGATTGGGGGATCGTCCAATGGCAGGACAACGGCCTTTGGAGCCGTGTATCTTGGTTCGAATCCAAGTCCCCCAGTTCTTGAGCCTGTCCCCTTGATGGACGGGCTTTTCTATTTTCCGATAAGCTTAGTGAGTGTGATACATTTAACCTAAGCCAAAACACTGCATCTCTCCACTAAAGCCGTTATAGAATGATGAGAATAATCGATTGAAGTTCACTACTGAGGTTTCTACATGCGCGCACTGGTTGTAGAAGACGACGTGAACACTGTACTGCTGCTTTCCTTCCTGCTTGAACAGCTCACGTTTGAGGTTTTAACCGCCGAGTCGGTCGTCAGCGCTCTCGGTGTGCTGGAAGGTGAACAGACAATCGATCTGGTGGTGGTCGATATTCTGCTGCCCGGTCAACCGGGGAGCGTGCTGGTGAATGAAATGCTTTTGAACTACCCGCAGATCCCGGTATTGATCGTCAGCGCCCATGTCGATATGTCCGGGCTGGAACTCGGATTTTCGCGCTTCGTCCCCTGCCTGACGAAACCCTTCCTCAATCAGCAGTTCCGCGAGACAGTGCGGATGCTGGTCAAAGTACCTTAAGCGGTTGTGGAAGCGACCGGCAGCAGGAAGCGCACGATAGTTCCAACAGGCTCGTTCGCTTCGATGCTGATGTTTCCCCCGTGCGCTTCCACTATCCCCTTACAGATCGCCAACCCCAAGCCTAATCCGCGATGACCTGCCGAAGTATGCGCCTGCCGAAAAGCCTCGAATACTAAGGCTCGTTCTTCCGGTGGGATGCCTGTTCCCCGGTCGCTCACACTGAAACGCACAGACGTGTCGAGAGCGTCCACCGCGATCTCAATCGGCGTGCCGTCGGGTGAATGGTTGGCGGCGTTTTCGACCAGATTGGACAGGACTTGGACGATGCGTCCCCTATCCGCCAGTAAATCGGGCAGGTCGGGCGCGCAGCAAATGATCAGCGGATGCTGTGCTGCCAGCAGACGCAAGCGCGCGTCGGCATCGTCGAACAGCGCGGCGACGGTCAGCGGCTCAAGCGCGATGTGGAAGTTCCCGGCTTGCAAGCGCGCTCCATCGAGAAGCTGATCGACCAGCCCCGCCATGCGCTGCGCTTCTTGGAAGACAAGTTCGAGAAAGCGCTGGCGCGTCGGCGCGTCAAGCTGATCTGAATTGTCCGCCAGCACGTTAGAGAAGCCCAGAATTGCGCCTAACGGTGTGCGC
>JACSRG010000748.1 GCA_014879865.1 Anaerolinea sp. | reverse complement strand
CTCGGAAGCCAACGACCTCGTTTTCACCTCGAATCGCGGCGAGAACACGGTTGGGATTTTCTCGCCTGATGATGAACAGGGATTGACCAAAATTCCCGTCGGCATACGCCCTAATGGGTTAGCGTATAACTCGGAGCGTGATCTTCTGCTGGCGGCGCATGTCGGTGATCCGAGTATGCCTGATTCGACGACGGTATTGCTCATCAAGGCGCGTGAAAAGCAGCCAATCGCGTCATTACCTGTGCCGGGGCGCACCCGCTGGACGGTTTTCGATCCCGTGTCGAATGCGTTCTACGTCAATATCGCGGATCCGGCGGAAATTGTGGTGATTGATGCCGCACACCCGGTCGAGATCGCCCGCCATTTTGCAGTTCCCGTTCTGGGACCCCATGGGCTAGACATTGATCCGGCTGAGGGGCGGTTATTCTGTGCCTGTGATGGGGGCAAGCTGGTCACGCTGGACATCAGCACTGGAGATGTGGTGACAGTCACCGACATCAGCGGCGTACCGGATGTCATCTTCTATAACACTGCCCTGCACCATCTGTATATTGCGGTGGGCGATCCCGGAGTCATCGACGTGATGGATACGCGGACGCTCACAATCACCGAAACCATTCCAACCGAGCAAGGCGCGCATACGCTGGCATTTGACGTTCGACAGAACAAGGTGTACGCCTTTTTACCTCAGACGCACCGTGCCGCCGTGTATACTGATCATGCGACTCCTTGAATTACCGGAAATCCGCTCGCTTAACACTTTGACGCGAGATAGCAGGCTGCTATTCGAAACACGCATCGTTCGCCTGTTCGCCTATGGTTCGATTTCGGTCATCCTGGTACTTTACCTCGCACAAATGAACTTCAATGAAGTTCAAATCGGGCAGCTGCTGTCGCTCACGCTGGTGGGGGATGCAGCCGTTTCGCTGTGGCTCACCACCCATGCCGACCGCATCGGTCGACGGCGAACCCTGCTCATCGGTGCAGGTCTGATGATGGCGGCGGGACTTGTTTTCGCGTTCACGAATAACTATGTGCTGCTGGTGTTGGCTGCGGTGATCGGCACGATCAGCCCCAGCGGGAACGAGGTCGGTCCATTTCTCGCCGTCGAGCAGTCTGGACTGGCACAAACGATTCCTGATAAGGCACGCACGCAGATCTTTGCATGGTACAACCTCGCCGGATCGCTGGCGACCGCTTGCGGCGCTTTATTTGCGGGAGGGCTGACGGGGCTGCTGCAAAATCTCGGTTATAGACCACTGATAAGCTATCAGATCATGCTTGTGTGCTACGCCCTGCTGGGCTGCATCCTGCTGCTGATCTTTCGGCAACTTTCGCCCGCCATCGAAACCGCCACACCTCCGATCAAGCAGAACTTCGGTCTGCACCGCTCACGCAGGGTCGTTCTCAGACTCTCTGCTCTGTTTGCGCTGGATGCTTTTGGCGGCGGATTGGTCGTTCAGAGTTTTGTTGCCTACTGGTTTTTCATCCGTTTCGGCGTTGATGCCGCCGTGCTGGGGGCGATTTTCTTTGGTGCTAATCTCTTTTCGGGGTTATCAGCGTTGGCGGCAGCCCGGATTGCCGATCGGGTCGGATTAATCAATACGATGGTGTTCACGCATCTCCCGTCCAATCTGCTCCTGATGCTGGTTCCGTTGATGCCATCCCTTCCCTTGGCCGTATTGGTACTGCTCGCACGCTTCAGCATCTCGCAGATGGACGTCCCCACCCGGCAGTCGTATGTGATGGCAGTTGTGCAACCAAATGAACGTTCTGCGGCTGCTGGCGTCACGGGGATTGTGCGGACGATGGGTGCCGCGTGTTCGCCGGTGTTGAGCGGACTCATGTTGAATGCGGGGTGGTTGAGCCTGCCTTTCTTCGCGGCGGGCAGCCTCAAAATTCTGTATGACCTGATCCTCTATCGCAGTTTCCGCAGCTTAAAGCCGTATCAGGAACGATAATGCGCATTCCCTCAGCGCCATGTCCCTGTTTCGGTGAAAATGGCCGTCGCAAGAGCCACGCAGCGGTTGGCGATCACGTCCGGCGCATAGGGTCGCTGGTGTTCAAGCCACCACGTAATCGCTTCGACCAGCATCGCGGCGAGAAGGGTGGGAACGAAATCATCACCCTCAGTCGATCCATCAGGTTTCGGGGCAGCATGTCCGGCGGCGAGTCGCTGGTACTGCTTGAGTAAGTCGATCAGTGTTACGCGCATCTTTTGCACAAACCAAGGACTGCCCTTCCGACCGAGCAATGCACGATACAGCCGTTCATAGTCTGCGATATGCTCAAAGAAGCGTACCCACAGCTCCGGCGGGTGTTCAGTCGCCGGAGCTGCAAGAGCATTGAACAACGCCTGCATTGCCTCCGCAAAGATTTGCTCCACCAGCGCATATTTATCCTGATAGTTGCGGTAAAACGCCGCCCGGCTGATCATCGCTCGCTCCGTGATTTCCCCAACAGTGAGCTCCTCAAAGCCGCGCTCCTCGATCAAGTCGACGAGGGCATCCCGCAACAGTTTTTGGGTTCGCCGCACTCGTAAATTCCGCCCTTGCTGAGACATTTGTTGCTCCTTGTCTCAATCGAGACAACTTCTCACGATTGAACGCTGCCGATTGGACGGATTTTCCGTACACTCCCATCAGACGCAGCAGCCCATTTGAGACATCGTGTCTCAGTCCAAGAAATCTGTCAACATGGAGGCAAACAACATGGGTGAGATCAACCGACCACGCACAATTCGAAACGTCGTCATCTTTTCGGTTTTAGTCCTTATAGTGGCGTGGATCGCGCCGCTGCTCGATGGGAATGCGAGTTCACAGGGACCCGGCTTCATCCTGTGGGGCATTTCTCCGCTGCTCATCTCGCTCCTGCTGCGCACGGCGACGCGCGATTGGGCAGATACCGGAGTAAAACCGGCGATCAAGAAGAATTTGCGCTGGTATGGCATCAGCGCGCTGTTCTATCCGATCATCATGCTGTTGGCATTGTCGGCAGGAATGCTGACCTCAATCACCTCAATCTCCGAGTTTTCGCTTGGGCGGTATCTACAGATCGCACTCACGGCGCTTCCACCGTTCTTAGTCTTTGCCGTGTTTGAAGAAGTTGGATGGCGTGGGTATCTCGCTCCCAAGCTGTATGCACTCGGACTGAACCGTTACGCAGCGGCAGCACTGCTCGCGCTGGTGTGGACGGCGTGGCATGTACCCTATCTCCAAGCACTGCCTTGGGTGTCCTTCTCAGAAAACTTACTCGGATTTCTTCCCCGATTCTTTTTGCTCTTGTTCGCCACCTCGCTCCTATACGGCGAAATCCGAAATGCCACGGGGACGTTCTGGGCAGCAGTACTGATACATGGTGTGAGTAATGCCTTCGGACACCCTCTTGAAGCCGATTTCGTCAACGTTTCAGCAGGAATGGAGCCGTTTAGTTCGGTCAGCACAGGCTTCTTTGTCATTGCATTCACGTTTCTGTTCACTGCGGTGATCATCCGTTGGCAAATCAGCAAGAGGGCAGTTGTGAGCAGGAACATCGGTTAGCGTTCTTCTGCACTGACTGAGGGTTCTTTTTCTTGAGAATGTGCAAGAGCGATAGCAGGGGGTGTCGTGATAACCGCCACGCTCACTTTTATCCATTCGGTGGCAGCCACTTCCTGCACCATCTCTCCTTCGCTGTTTTTGAGGCGCGACTTCATTCGCAAGGTAGCACATCAGCCCACCAGCAAAGCCGGTCGATGC
>JACSRG010000747.1 GCA_014879865.1 Anaerolinea sp. | reverse complement strand
CGCGGGCGTGCGCCATCTGGCGTTCAAAGTGGACAGCATCGACGCCAAATTGGCAGAGATGGGCAGCGATGCACAGGTGACGCTGGGTCCGCTCGACTTCAGCGACTTCATTCCCGGTTGGCGCACCGTGTGGGTCGCCGACCCTGAGGGAAATATCGTGGAAATCTCGGAAGGTTTCCGGGATCAAGAGAATCCGCCTGCACTTGCATAATCTCTGGTAGAGAAAAGGAACATCCGTGAAAATCGATTTTACCTTCTCAGACACAATTGGCGGCTACGTTACCCACTTTAATCGTGCGGAGCGTTCCGTCGGCATTAGCACGTCGGATGGGCGGCAGTTCAAAGGCATTTTGACCCCGACGACCTATGCGCGCATTTCGCAGAACCTCGAGGAATCCTACGCCGATGCGACCGGACGTTTGGCAGAACTGCTGACCCCCGGTCAACTGCTGTATGCACACGGCGAGTTCTACCCGGACTTTGGCGAAGGGGATTATGTCTTCGAAATCAAGTGGATGGTGTTCCCCGGCACCGCCCCGGCAGTCTACCGTCACGAAGAACCGGATTGGTGGGTCAAGCAGATTCGCTCGATTGGACACAGCTATCTGCGCTGGCAGTTCAACTACCCGAAGGAAGAAATCGACTATCGCAACTATCGTACCTTCCTGCATCTGGCGGGCGCGAAGAAGGGCGATTTCTTGCAGGAAACGGACACGATTTCCCGTCTGGTGTACGGTTTCGCTTCTGCCTTCCTGCTGACGGGCGAAGATGCATTCCTCGAAGCCGCCGAAAAGGGCACACAATACCTGCGTGACCACATGCGCTTCTATGACGCCGAAGAGGACTTGATCTACTGGTATCACGGTATTCAGGTGAACGGTGATCAGGAACAGAAGCTGCTAACGTCCGAATTCGGCGACGACTACGACTCGATCCCCGCGTATGAGCAGATTTACGCGCTGGCGGGTCCCATTCAGACGTATCGCATCAACGGCGACCCGCGCATCCTGAGCGACGCCGAGCAAACCGTCAAACTGTTCGACCGCTTCTACCTCGACCGCGAGAAGGGCGGGTATTTCTCGCACATCGACCCGATCACGCTTGACCCGCGTGCTGAATCACTTCAGCACAACCGCGCCAAGAAGAACTGGAACTCGGTGGGCGACCACGCACCCGCGTACCTGATCAACCTGTACATCGCCACGCACGAGCAGAAGTATGCCGACTTCCTCGAATACACCTTCGACACCATCGAAGCGCACTTCCCGGACTACGACAACAGTCCGTTTGTGCAAGAGAAGTTCTTTGAGGATTGGTCGCACGACACGACCTACCTGTGGCAGCAGAACCGCGCCGTCGTCGGTCACAACCTGAAGATCGCGTGGAACTTGACGCGTATGCAGGGCTTGAAGTGGAAAGAGAAGTATGCGAGCTTCTCCAAGCGCATCGCCGAACTGATGCCGCAGGTCGGCATGGATATTCAGCGCGGCGGTTGGTATGACGTGGTCGAGCGCAAACTGCGCCCCGGCGAGAAGTTCCACCGCTACGTGTGGCACGACCGCAAGGCGTGGTGGCAGCAGGAACAGGGTATCCTCGCTTACTTGATCATGTACGGCGTGTACAAGGACGAAGAATACAAGCGCCTTGCCCGCGAATCGGCGGCGTTCTACAATTCCTTCTTCCTCGACCACGACGACGGCGGCGTGTACTTCAACGTGCTGGCGAATGGTCTGCCGTACCTGCTCGGCAACGAACGTCTGAAGGGCAGCCACTCGATGAGCGGCTACCACTCGACCGAACTGTGCTATCTGGCGGCGGTTTATCAGAACCTGCTGATCAGTAAGCAGGCGATGGACTTCTACTTCATGCCGTACCCGGAGAGCTTCAAGGATGGAATCCTGCACGTCGAACCGGACATCCTGCCGCCCGGCTCGATCTGCATTGAATCCGTCGAGATCGACGGCGTTCCGTACACGGACTTCGACGCGGCGGCTTTAACCGTCAAGTTGCCTCAGACAGATAAGCGGGTTAAGGTTAAGGTTCGGATCGCACCCGTATAATCGCGGAGAAGTTATGGACGTACAAGTAAAACCGTTTGCGGACTCGACCGTCGTCGCGGTAAGCGGCGATGTGGACGGCAGCACCGCGCCCGCGCTTCAAGAGAGCATTCTGGCGGTAGCCCAACCGGGCTGCCGCCTCCTCATTGACATGAGCGAAGTTGGTTTCATGTCGAGCGCCGGACTGCGCGTGATGCTCATCCTGCACCGGAATATTTCGGGCGGTAAGGGGCACGTCGTCCTCGTGGGCTTGTCGGATGACATCAAAGAAACGATGTCGGCGACCGGCTTTTTGAAGTTCTTCACTACTGCCGAAACGTTGGATGCTGGGTTACAAGCGCTGAACAATGGTTGAACGCATTGATGTTTACCCAACTCACGTACATGAGGGGTACAAGCTAAGACCGGGGCAGCCGCTCCCCTTCGGCGCGACGATTGTGCCGGGCGGGATCAACTTCTCGATCTTTTCCAGCCATGCAACCTCTTGCACACTCGTGTTGTTCGAGAAGGGTGCGGCTGCCCCGCTCGTGGAAATTCCGTTCCTTGAGGAATTCCGCATCGGTAACGTGTACTCCATGACCGTATTCGATATCGACTACGAGAACATCGAATACGGTTTTCGTATGGATGGTCCATGGGATCCCAAGAATGGGCATCGGTTCGACAAGACGAAAGTCTTGATGGATCCCTATGCGCGGGTGATTGGCGGGCGCGACACATGGGGCGTACAGCCGGACTGGAACAATATGTACCAGCACCGTTCGCGCCCGGTGCTCAACGATTTCGATTGGGAACACGATAAGCCGCTCGAAACGCCGATTGAAGACCTTGTGATTTACGAGATGCACGTCCGGTCATTCACGCGGCACGAGTCGTCGGGCGTGGATGCTACGCCGGGGACATTCGCGGCGATGGTCGAGAAAATCCCGTATTTGAAGTCGCTCGGCGTAAACTGCGTGGAACTGCTGCCCGTCTACGAATTCGACGAGTTCGAGGACAGCCGTCCCAGCCCGATCACCGGAGAAATGCTGTTCCAATACTGGGGGTACAGCACCGTCGGCTTCTTCGCCCCGAAAGCGGGGTATGCTGCAACCGGCAAGTACGGGATGCAGGTAGATGAGTTCAAGAATCTCGTCAAGGAACTGCACGCCAACGGCATCGAGGTGATGCTTGACGTGGTGTTCAATCACACGGCGGAAGGCAACGAAAACGGGTTGTACGTGTCGTTCCGAGGGATCGACAACAAAATTTACTACATGCTGACGCCGGACGGGTATTACTTCAACTTCAGCGGCACGGGCAACACGCTCAACTGTAACCACCCGGTTGTGCGCAATATGGTGTTGGACTGCCTGCGCTATTGGGCGGCGGAATATCACATCGACGGTTTCCGCTTCGACCTCGCGGCGATTCTGGGGCGCGATCAGAACGGCGCGCCGCTGTCAAATCCCCCGCTGCTCGAACAACTGGCGCACGATCCGATCCTCGCCAAGTGCAAGCTGATCGCCGAGGCGTGGGACGCGGGCGGGTTGTATCTGGTCGGTTCGTTCCCGGCGTACGGTCGCTGGGCGGAATGGAACGGCAAGTACCGCGATGCGGTGCGCCGCTTTATCAAGGGCGATGAGGACTTGGTCGGCGAAATGGCGTGGCGGATTCAGGGATCGCCTGATCTGTACGCGACGCGCGG
>JACSRG010000556.1 GCA_014879865.1 Anaerolinea sp. | reverse complement strand
GCCCTCACCCTGTGCAACCTTCGGTTGCCTCCCTCTCCCTCAGGGAGAGGGAAGAAAAACGGCTGCTATGGATTTCACCCCTTCTCCCTCAGGGAGAAGGGGATGGGGGTAAAGGTTTTCAACACCCTCATGCCAGCGCGCAGACATGCCAATTCGCGGGATTGCTGTCATAATGGAGTCATCGCTTTTCTGACATCGTGAAAGTAGGCGTCACATGACCCGCGTTTTCGTTAACCTTTCACGCCAAGCCTCACTCGACGCCTTCAATTTGCGCCTCAACCGCCGCGATTTCTTCCTTCTGCTGGTCGCCTTCCTCCTCACCCGCGCGCTGATCGTCGGGGTGGGCGTGTGGTCGATGGACAACCAGCCCATGACCGAAGGGGAGGAATACACGCATCTGCTCGACGGCGGCGCGGCGCTCGACATGTGGTATCGCTGGGACGCGGGCTTCTACGCGACCATCGCCACTTACGGTTACGACTGGATGAACGAGAATCGTCCCGCCGACGACATGGCATTTTTCCCGCTTTACCCGGTGCTCGTTCATCTCGTCAGCGGCTTGACGCCGACCGGGTGCGCGCTGTCGCCGTACCTCAGCACCTGCGCGACGCTCGGCGGGCTGCTGGTGTCGAACCTCGCCCTGTTCGCCGCGCTGATCGTGCTGTTTGACTACGTGCGCGGTCACTTTGGCAAACCGGCGGCATGGCGCGCGGCGACGCTGCTGCTCGTCTCGCCGATCAGCATTTTCCTGTCGGGCGTGTACACCGAGTCGCTCTTTCTGCTGCTGACTCTGCTCACCTTCTGGCTGATCGAACGGCGCTGGTTCGCCGTCGCCATCCTCACGGCGGCGCTGGCGTGCCTGACGCGCTCGGTCGGCGTGGCGCTCTACCCTGCGCTGCTGTGGATCGCGTGGCAGTCGCCGCGTGAACAGCGTGTGCTGCGCCTAATCCTCGCGCAGATTCCGCTGCTGGTTTTCCTCGGCTATATCTTCGGCGCGGGGATCAGCGTCGGCGATCCGTTCGCCTACTTCCAGACCTACGAGTCGATCTGGGGGCGCACGGCAGGCAATCCGATTGAGGCGTTCACGGTCTATATCAGCGGCGTCGATGTCGCGCTGCTCGGCTGGCATCCCGCATGGTTGGATTTGATCCTCACGCTGATTTTCCTCGTGCTGGCGGCGCTGGCGTGGCGCAAAAATCGCGCGTGGGGCTTGTTCGCCCTGTTCGCGCTGCTGATCCCGATTGCCAGCGGCACACTCAGCGCCATGCCCCGCTACGGCGCGGTGATCTTCCCGCTGACCATTGTGCTGGCGCTCTACGCGGATAAGCTGTGGCGCGCGTTCGTGATCTACGGCGCGTCGATTGGGCTGGCGCTGGTGACGATCTCCCGCTTTGTTACGTGGCGCTGGATCGCCTAGCGGCGTATGGACGACCACACGATCAAGCGCTTGAACGCGATCAACCGCGAGTTCTATGCTACCGTCGCCGACGAGTTCGACACGACGCGCGGTCGCGCATGGGCAGGGTGGGAGCGGTTGGTTGATTATTTAAGCCCCTCACCCCCCACCGGAGGCTCAAAGCCTCCGGCAAGCGAAAAAAGCCTGCTGAAGCAGGCTGCGTCAACCACAGCAAAACACGGAGACCTAGATTCTTTCACCCCTCCCCGAATTCGGGGAGGGGCGGGGGTGGGGTCAACGTTTTCCGTCCTCGACGTGGGCTGCGGCAATGGGCGGCTCGGCGTCTTCCTGCGCGACCACCTGCCGAACCTGCGCTATCACGGCATGGATAACAGCCCCGCGCTGCTCGATCACGCCCGCGCCGCGCTGCCGGAAGGTCGATTCGAGGAGCGGGACATCGTCGAGCATCCGCCGGAGTCGGGCGCATATGATCTCGTGGCGCTGTTCGGCGTGCTGCATCATATCCCCGGCGCAGATCGCCGCGTCGAACTGCTGCGCGCGCTGGCGGATCGCGTCGCGCCCGGCGGACTGCTCGTCTTCGCGGCGTGGCGCTTCTACGAATTTGAGCGCTTCCGCGACCGGATCGCCGCGTGGGATACCTTGCCCGACGCGGCGACCTTGCAGATCGAGCCGAGCGATTATCTGCTCGACTGGCGGCGCGGCGAACGGGCGCTGCGCTACTGTCATTACGTCGATGACGCCGAACACGCCCGCCTGATCGCTGTGACAGGACTCGCGCCTATCGCAGATTACCGCGCCGATGGTTTCACCGGGACGGTCAACCGCTACACGGTTCTGAAGAACGTAAAATTAGACGAAAAGAGTAATGGTTAGAAAACAAATTTCGTCTATCGTGTGTAGAATCACGCAAAAGTCAGCTTTGTGGAGCGACGATGAATTACGTCATAAAGGAACGATCCAGCGGCGGCGTGATCGCCAGCGGCGAGACGATCTGCACCCTCGAAGGCGGCTGGTATTTCCGCCCGGATCAGGTCAACATGGATGTGCTGCGCGTCACCGAGCGGACGTATACCTGCCCGTATAAAGGCGTGTGTCACTGGGTTGACCTCGAATCGCCGCGCGGACGGGCGCAAAATGTCGCGTGGATTTACGCCAACCCTAAATCCGGCTACGAGATGATCAAGGGGCTGGTCGGCTTCAACAGCAGCGACACCGCCGGAACACTCGCGCAGATCATCCGCTCGACTCAACATGCGTGAAAAACTCAGCGGTTACGATCTCGCATGGACGACCGATTGGGCAGCGTTGTTCGGTGTGCAGCGCCCGCTGATCCTCGAAATCGGCTTCGGGCGCGGCGCGTTCCTGCGCTATCTGGCGGGGCGCTTCCCGGATCATAATATCGTCGGGGTGGAGGTTTCCAACCGCTGCCTCGTGGCGGGGGAAAGCCTGATCGCCCGTGAAAACCTGACCAACGTCCGCGTGATCCACTCGACGGCGGAAATGGCGCTCTATCACCTGTTCGAACCTGCCTCCATCGAGCAGATTTACATCAACTTCCCCGATCCGTGGTTCAAACCCGGTCACAGTCACCGCCGCTTGATGCAGCGCGACACGCTCGACGCGATGGTCAACCGTTTGTCGGTTGGCGGGGAACTCACCCTTGCGACCGACATCGCCGAATACGCCGAACTCACCGCCGCGCTGCTGGCGGAGACTCCCGGTTTGACCAACCTGCTCCCGTCGGCGTGGGTAAACGCCATGCCGGAGCGGGTCGTCACCAAGTACGAGCAGATCGCGCGCCGAGAGGGGCGGACGTGTTATTATTTCGCCCACCGGCGCAACGAGTTACCCGCGCCGGATGTGCCGGTCATCAGGGAGTGGGCTATGCCGCATATCGTGTTTACGTCGCCGCTCACGCTGGACGAGATGGGCGCGCAGTTCGCGGAATTTCATCACGACGATGGCGATCTGCATATTCACTTCATGGGGGTGTATCGCGGACGTGGCGCGCTGCTGTTCGAAGTTCACGTCGGCGAGGCGACCATTGTCCAGCGGATCGCGTTCCTCGTCAGCGACCGTGCCAAGCGCGAAGGGCGCGAATATACGCTGCAAGTCAGCGCGTTGGGGCATCCGCGCGCGACGAAAGGCGTGCATAAGGCGGTCGGGTTGCTCGGCGCATGGCTGCTGAGCCTGCATCCCGACGCCCAACCCGTGATCAATAAGGTGGCGATCAATGAGGATGAGTAAGCCCTCATCCCCCTGCCCCTTCTCCCTCAGGGAGAAGGGGTAAAAAGCACGTTTGAAGTCCCTCTCCCTCAGGGAGAGGGATTTAGGGTGAGGGCAAGAGGATAACGATAATGATTGACAAACAACTCACGACGCAGCTCTTGCAAAGCATGGTGCGGATCAATTCGGTCAACCCCGGCTTGGACGATCTCGGCGCGGGCGAAGCGAACGTCGCCCACTGGATCGCCGACGTGTGCCGCGCGTGGGGCTTGGACGTGGAACTGCAAGATTCCGCGCCCGGTCGCCCGAACGTGATCGCCCGCTGGAAAGGATCAGGCGGCGGCGCTGCCGGTGGCAGGAGCATCCTCCTGACCGGGCATACCGACACGGTCAGCACGCTGAACATGCCCGGCGATCCGCTGGATGGACGCATCGAGGGCAATCGAATGTATGGGCGCGGCGCGTATGACATGAAAGGCGGGCTGGCGGCGATCCTCGGCGCGGTCGAAGCACTCCGCCGCGATGGTTTCCAGCCGCGCGGTGATGTGATCCTCGGTTTCGTCACCGACGAGGAATACCTGAGCATCGGGACGGATGCGCTGGTCAAGCGGGTCAAAGCCGACGCAGCGATCCTCACCGAGCCGACTGAGATGCGCCTGTGCATCGCGCATAAGGGCTTCGCGTGGCTCGACTTGATCACGCATGGGGTCGCGGGACACGGCAGCCTGTACCACTCCGGCGTCGATGCAATTGCCCATATGGGGCGGCTGCTGGCGGCGCTCGAACGCTTCGAGAATCAGATTTTCCCGCAGCGCTCACACACCCTGTTAGGGCGCGCGTCGGCGCACGCCAGCCTGATCACGGGCGGACTCGGCTTGAGCACCTACCCGGATCGCGCGCATTTGCAGGTCGAGCACCGCCTGCTGCCCGATGAGACGGGCGCTGATGTGGTGACGCTGTGGGAGCGCGAGATCGCCGCGCTCAAGGCGGTTGATCCGCGCTTCAATGCCGAAGTCACCCTCGACTTTTACCGCCCCGGCTACGAGATCGCGCCGGATGCGCCCATCGTCCAGACCGTGCGCGACGCGGCGGCGCGGGTGCTAGGGCACACGCCAGAAAACTACGGCATGTGGGCATGGCTCGATTCCGCCATTCTCGGACGTGCGGACATCCCTACCGTGATCATCGGTCCCGGCGGGGAAGGCGCGCACGCGGCGGTGGAGTGGGTGAATCTGGACGAGGTCTACCAGTGCGCCGCGATCATCGCCGATGCCGTCACCGCGTGGGCGGGTTAGTACCTGACCACTTCGATAATTAGAGTTTACCCCCTCACCCCCGCAAGCGGGGAGAGGGGGGAAAAGATAAATACTGCTGTGGTGAGGTCGGAGATACATGGGTATCTCCGACTTTAGTCTGATTTTCCAGCGAAATAGAACAGGAATCCCCCATCCACCGTATAAGTCAGTAAACATGCCATTTGGGGGACATATGAGCGCTGACCGCACCGTGCGCCGCAATTTGCGGACGTTCTACACGCTGATCTTTACGCAAACCTTCTCGATGATCGGGTCGCGCATGACCGATCTCGCGCTGAGTATCTACGTTTACAGTCAGACGGGGGATGTGACCCCGTTAGCGCTCGTCGCGGTGTTTGCCACTCTCCCGCAGATCATCGTGTCGGGCTTCGCGGGCGTGCTGGCGGATCGCTGGGATCGGCGCTACGTGATGATGCTGGCGGATGCGGGACAAGCGGTCGGCACGCTGGTGCTGCTGATCAGCTTCACCAGTGGTGGTTTCCAACTCTGGCATCTGTATGTGATCTCGTTCCTCAAGGCGCTGTTTGGTGTCTTCCAAGGTCCCGCCTTTACTGCATCGGTGACGATGCTCATCCCCGATGCGCAGCGTGAACGCGCCAACGCCGCGCAAATGCTGACGGGTCCGCTGGCAGGCGTGATCGCACCAGTAGCGACCGGCGCGCTCTATGCGCTCGTCGGCATCGGCGGCGTGATCGCCATCGACCTGATCACCTTCCTCGCGGCGGTCGGTGTGGTGGCGCTCGTGCGCATCCCGCGCCCGGCGCAAACCGAAGTCGGCAAGCAGATGCAGGGGACGGTCTGGAAAGAGATGATCGGCGCGGCGCGCTGGCTGTTGGGCTGGCGCAGCATCTTGCTGCTGGCGGCGCACGTCTCGCTGGTGAACTTCATCTTCTCGGCAGCGGGCATCCTGTTCACGCCGTATCTGTTGGCGCGCACGGGCAGCGAAGCGGCGATGGGCGTGCTGCTGGCGGTGATCGACGTCAGCATGATCGTCGGGGCGATCATCATCGGCGTGTGGGGCGGCACGCGCCCGCGCATCCACACGTTGATGGTCGGGATCATCGTCAGCGGGCTGTTCATGGCGTTCGTCGGCGTGGCGCAAACGCCGCTGGCGCTCGGCGTGATCCTCTTCTTGATGGGCATTCCCGTGCCGATGATCAACGCGGTGGCGCAGTCGCTCCTGCAAGCGAAAATCCCGCCGGATATTCAAGGGCGCGTCTTCGCCCTGCTCGGACAGGTCAGCCAGTTCTTGATCCCGCTGGCGTTTCTGCTGGTGGGTCCGTTCGTAGATAACGTGGTTGAACCGGCTGTGGCGACCGAGGGCTGGTCGGCAGTCGCGCCGCTGGTAGGCAGCGAACCGGGGTCAGGCATGGGCTTGGTCATGGTTGGGGCGGGGGCGCTGCTGGTCGTGCTGACGATCTTCGCCTATGCACAGCCGCGCGTCCGCAGCGTCGAGTCGGAACGCCCGGATTACGTGCCGGTAGCGGCAGAAGCACTGGCGGTCAACGGAAGCTAGTCATTTAAAATGGCGACATAATTAACTTGTCCTCCTTTCAGTACCGTACACACTATTAATATCGAAAAGTACTGAAAGGGGACGCGTATGCGCCGCGCACCACAAGCCCCAACCTTTGATCGCCGTAAGTATCCCACCGACCCTGATAGCATAATCTGGTTGATCCTATTCTTTGCTCCGGCTGCCGTCATCGGACTCGCCATTAACTGGCGCAAGTACGAGAAGCCGGGGTGGATGTGGAACATGTTGATGGTTTACCTGCTGCTGGTAGGCATGTTCGTCCTCGGCATTGTGCTGTTGGTGCGCTACCGGGTCTTCGATCTGCCGCCGCTGTTCGTCGTAATCAGTATCATCCTCGTGGCGCACTACTTTTTGCCCTATGTGAGCCGCAATCTACAGAAGCAAGCCTATAAGTATTGGATGCGGAACAACACGTTCGAGGGTCACCGGTACAATTTCAGCAGTGCATTCCTCGGCGGCTTCCTTATGCTGCTTGTGATCGTGGCGTTAACGCTCGTCCTCGATTTTGTGCGTGAATTTCCCGCAGCGCAGTCGGCACCGACGCAGCGAGGGCAGGCGCGGCTGTTTACCCACGACGAAGCGCGTATCTACGTCCCGACCACGTGGGGGAGCGCCGCGCTGCCGCAGAACGGAACCTGCCGCAACCGCGAGCGTTTTGAATGCATTGTGGCGTTCACCACCTGCGATTCCAACTGCACCTATGCGCTGATCGGACGCCGCCCACGACTCGGCTTAGGTGCGGCGTGGTATGAGGCAGATACACGCAGCACCTTCTTCGCCAATAACCCCGGCTATGGATTCATCGCGGTGGAAGAGATGATGATCGCGAATCGAGAGGCGGTTATGCGTTTGTATACGACGCCTACAAGCGGCTCTGGCGCGAAAGGGTCGGGTTTCGGGATGAATGTCTTCGTGTACAGCGACAATTGGGCATACGAGATCATCATCAGCAACCCCTCGCCTGCTGCTTTTGTTGACAGCGGGGATGAGATCGACGCGCTCCTCAGCGGTATCGAGTTCATTGGGGGTGTAGGCGTACGGGCGAGGCACTGCCCCGCCTGTAATCCGTCCGACACCCAAGCCTAAGCAGCCATATGAATATTCAATCGCACCCCGTCCGACCTAACAGGGGTAGTTTTCATATGGCTTCTAACAGGTTGATCGCCGATTGAATCGTCGGTGCGATAATCGCCCCTGCGACACCAGTCGAGAAGATGTTTTGACTACAGACCGAGCTTGCTTTCGTACAGCGTGCGGTGCTTGACCGCTTCCCCGAAGATCGCTACGCCCGCGTTGAACAGAATTAAGCCGAGCGTGCCGAGAACGATCCACGACAGCGCCGATTTGCGCCGCGTCTTGAGGACAACCGCCTGACCGATCACCGAAATGCCCGCGCCGATGAGCAGCAGTCCGCGCGGCGCGTTTTCGCTCCATTCCTGATAGTGCTGATCCATGCTTCCTCTTTCGGATAAGCCATCCTGATAGCGCAGACTATAGCGCGTCTGCGCCGGTTACGCTAACCGCGCAGCGTCGAGGATGCCCGCGCTCGCCCCAGTGAGCAGGTGATCGACGGCGCGTTCCGCCACGCCTGCACCGAACGCCAGCCCGTGCCCGGTGAAACCGACCGCGAAGCCGATACGCGGCGAACCGGGGATCGTGCCGACCAGCGGCAGCCCATCGATGCTGAAGCCCATGATCCCCGCCCACCGCCGATCCACGCGCGCGGTCACATCGGGGAACTTGGTACGCAGGTAGTTGTCGAGGTACGCCTGTACCGAGTCGCTGGTGCGGTCTTCGCTCGTGCTTTCGAGTTCCTTGTACAGCTTGCGCCCGCCGCCGATCAACAGCCGGTTGTCGAAGGTCATGCGGTAGTACATATAGCCGTAGTCGCTGTAGCCGCACACGGGCATGACGTTTTCGGTCAGCGGCTCGGTGACAAGACACTGACCGCGCGTCGGGATCACCTTGCCGACGAAATACGGATGCACGAACGGCGAGTAGGCGTTGGTGCAGATCATGACGTGACGCGCTTGAAAGACGAATTGGCGCGTGTGGACGGTGACGCATTCGGGATCGGTCTGCTCGATCTTATAGACCTCGTTGTTGTTGACCAGTTCCGCGCCGCTGGCTTTGAAGACCGCGCCGACCAGTTCGTAGGGCTGTACGGCGGCGTCCCATGGCTGCTCGACGGCGGCGAAGTAGCCGCGCTTGAGCGGATCGCTCGCGTGGTAAATCACGTCGATGCCATCGGCGTTGAGCGCCCGCGCCGCCAGTTCAAGCTGGACGGCTTCTTCCGCCGATTCCGCCAGCAGCATCGAGCCGCAGTTTTCGAGGCGAACGTTTCCGGTCTTGGCGAAACCGCGCCAGTAGGTGTGCGTTTTCTCGGAGAGCGCCCACAATTCGCGCGTGTTGGCGTGACCGTAGAGCTCAATCGCCCGGTGATAATACGTATCGGGTCCCGTAATCATGAACCCGGCGTTGCGGCTGCTTGCGCCGAGCGCCAGATCGCGCATTTCGGTGATCACCACGCTGCGCCCTGCCTGCGCGGCGAAATAGGCGACGGCTGTCCCCGCCAAGCCTGCCCCGATGATCAAAAAATCTACTTCGCGGATCGGCTGGTTATCTTCCGCCTGCCAGATAGAAACGGTCATGGCAAAAATCCTCTCCTAGTTGCCCGAATAACGAATAACATCGGCTGGTTGAATGCCGCGCTGCCGGGCGTTCAACGCAGCTTGGATAATGGCTGTGATCTTAAGCTGCCACTGTTCCGGGTGCGCCAGCAGATAGAGCGCATTGCCGTAATCGGAATGATCCTCCGGGTTGATCAACTCGTGCAGCACGGCGACGCGATCTTCGACCGAGGGATCAACATCGCGCTTGGAGGTGGGCTTACTCATGATCTGATCGGCGATGTGGCGCGCCTGTGTATCCAGTTCGGGCGTCAGCGGCAGCGTGAACAAATTCTGGAGCGGCAAATTGAAGCGGCGCGCCAGCTCGATATGAACTTGAAGCTGTATGTCGAACAGGGTGCGCGCGTAGATAATGTGGCGCAGCGCCGTGATCACTTCCAGCGCGCCGACCTTGTCCGCCGCTGCCCGGTCTGCCAGCAGCGTCCAGTAACGCATCATCCCGCTGGCGATGTCCAGAATGACGCGAGAGATTAACAGGTAGAATAAGAAGATGGGATTGAACGGCTGCTCGTATTTTCCGCGCTTCAGCGCGGCGTGCAGGTGCAGCAGCGCACCAGTGAGGCTGTTGCCGACAGCATAGGAGCGAATTTGATGAGCATTCCCGGAAAGGGCATATGCTTGGCACAACAGCGCCCGAATCTGATTCTCCGTCAAAAAGCTGAAGGTCGCCAAGCCGATCACCATGCCGATGTCGGACGCGCCGCCGGGGATCGTGCGCCATGTCGAGTCCACACGCCCCACCCTGAGCCCGGCGTTCGTGCCTAACAGGATGCGCGTGACGGGCTTGACGTTCATCAAGGCGGCGCATTCGTCGGCAAGCCGCCAGATTTCCGGTTCGTCAGCGCGGGTGAGGTCAATCACATCCGCTTTCGCCCGACGCTCGGGTTGAAACAATCCGAGATAGATCGCACGGAACATGTGATACAGGAAATAGGCGGTCAGCCCCAACAGGATCACGCCGACCACGCTGAGCGAAATCACCCGGTTGATGTTGAGCGCCAAGACGATCACGACCAGTACCAGCACGGCGAACGACAGATAGAAGAAGACGGCAGTGATAACCATGATCACCGAGTAGGCGCGGATCAGCAGCGAGTCTTCGGGCGTTTGCAAGCGTGCGCCCGACCGCACCGCCCGCTGAATCGCCGTGATCGTCCGCGCGTTGAGCCAGCGTCCCGCCAGCGTGAGCAGAGCGAGACCGGCGAGCCACACGGCGACGATCACGACCGTCACGCCAACCCATTGATCGATGTCGATCACGCTGGCGAATTCGAAAATCACGTTGCGCGAGAAGGCGGATGTTCCGGTTGGCGTGGCAGATGGGCGCGCTGTACTCGATGGACGGAGCGTCGCCGACGGGCGCAGCGTCGCATTCGCCGCCGCGCCGCCACTAGTCGGACGGGGGGTGCTGGTCGCTGCTAGTCCCCGCGTCACGCGCCCCGACATCACGTCGAGCGTCTGCTGCATGGACTCGGCTGTTGTGAGCAGGTCGGCGTAACTGCGCGGGTTCGCGGTGAGGTCGCGGCGCGCCTCTTGCAGGAGCGTGGCGGCGCGCTCGTTCGCATTCGGCGTGCGGGTGGACTGCGCAAAGACGGTCTCGCGGGCGCTCATACCGATCAGCAGACCGGCGGTCGTCACGATGAGAAGCAGCAGGGCAAAGCGGCGCATACCAACTCCAGCGTAATCCACTATTTCCGGCGATTGTACCAACCCGTCGGCGTTTTCCTGTAATCGATCAGTCTTGCTGTCTGCGCGTGGATTGATAGCGACTCTGGTCAAAACGTTCTGCCGCGATCAACTGCTGGTAGACACGACTGAGCGGAAGCTGCCAGCGGAGCGGGTCGAACAGCAAATGAACCGCGCGTATCATCATCAGGGGCGGCTCATCCGTCATCAACGGGTGCAGCAGCGCGACCCGTTCATCTGTCGGCGGCACAGCGACGAAGAGCTTTGCCGCGAGATTTTTGGGGCGCTTCGACAACCACGCCTCCATTTCGGAAAGCCGCACCGGATTAACGGGCAGGTCGTACAGGTTTTCGACCGGGCGCGCCTGCATACGCATCTCGGCAATGTGGTCGCGGGCGGTGACTTCGAATGCGAAATCAGCGTATTCGCGCTGTTGGAGCGCCGTGATCAGCACCGCTGCCCCAACTTTGTCCGCCGCCGCCCGATCTGCCAGCAGCGTCCAGAAGCGGGTCGCGCCGGAGGTCACCTGTGCGAGCAGCGTAATGCCGACGAACAGCGGCAGATAAACCGGGTTGACGATGTGGAGTCCGCCCGACCGGCGAATATGCTCCATCAGCGCAGATGCCGAGCGCAAATAGCGCTCGTTGTACTGAAGCAGGCGGCGCAAGGGGGTCAGATGCACAAAGGCATACTGCTGGCAGAGCAGCGCCCGGAGCTGAGCTTCACTCACCTCATTCAGGGTCGCCATGCCAAGATGCAGCTTGGTCACACCAGACGCCACGAGCTTGGGGCGCGCTGTCGGTTCGCCTGCCCAACCTAGGAAGACTTGATCGAACGGCGGCACCCCCATCACAGCGGCGCATTCGTCGATTACGCGCCAGATCTCCGGCTCATCAGCGCGCGGGAGTTCAAGCGGCTCAGTCCCGGCGTCGTGTTCGCGCGGCGTCGGGTAGAGCAAGGTTTGCAGCGCGCGGTACAGGTGATAGAGCAGGAAGGCGCTGATCGCCACATTGAGCACGCTGCCGAACTCTGCCCTGATCGTCCCGGCGAGGTCGAACACAGCGCCGAACACGCCCGCCGTCACAACGAAATAGGCGGCAAAACCGCCGTAGGTCATGAGCCGTACCGTGCGCAAAAACCGCCGGTTGATCGCTGCCGGCACGCTGTCCGCAAGCGGAACACCACGCTGAAGCGCCCGGTGCAGCGCAAGGCGCGCCTGTCGATTTAGCCCGTCACCATACAGTTTGAGCGCCAGCATTCCGATTAACCACCACACGCCGCACGACAGCGCCAGCGGAAAAACAGCGTGTAGGTTGATGTAATCGTCGAGGCGGAACAGCACGGGCGCGTCGCTTTCGGCGGCTTGCGGGCGCGCCGTCGAGCCGGGGCGCGGGGTGCGCGTCGGCGTTGGCGTGCGATTCAGCAGCGCGTCGAAGGTCGCCGACGCAGCGCGCTCTGCTGCCGAGCGCGTGACGCTGACGCCGGGGTTGAGCGCTTCCAGCGTGGCGAGTCCGCTGGCGAGGGTTGGCTGTCTGGCGTTGATGGTTTCCAGTCCCGCTTGATGACCGCGATCCCGGTTAATAGCGGACACCAGCGTACTCACAAAGTAGCACAACACGAGCGCAGCCAGAATGATGACGACCGGGGAGAGTTTAGGGCGATCCATGTGTGCGTGCCTCGGGGCGTGTTCGGGCAAACAAAAAGGGGTGATTGCTCACCCCTAGAAGAGTATACCGCGAACGCCTAAACGCTGACGGGTACTTTACGCCTTGACGACGATGGTCGAAGCGAGCTTGTCGTGCAAGCCCTGCTTCTTGCTGTCGAACGCCGCCCAGATCCAGCCAAGCCCGGCGATGATCGAGTTGATGTAGTAGCCGACATAGCGCACGATCACGTCGGCGGCTTCCAACTTCGCGCCGTTCAGCTTGACCACGCGGATGCCCATCATCTTCTTGCCAAGCGTCTGACCGTCCTGCTGCGTCAGGAAGTACCACTGGTACGCCACGCCGACCAAGAAGCCGACGATCCCGCCCGTGCCGCCGTCGCCGGAGACGCCGAAGAACACGCCGCCGATAATCCCGACGATGACCGAGTCAATAATCAGGGCGATTAAACGTTCGCCCAACCCCGCCAGATCATCTTCATCATAGGTATAGCTATACCCGGTCTTGGGTTTTTCGAAGTCATAGTTGCTGCTCATGGTGAGTGCTGTCCCCCATTGTATCTGTCACATTCACTAGACCTATATACGTGGGGGTAACGCAAAGGTTGCGCGCAGATTTGCGCGCAACCTTGCGCGCAAATTTGCCTACAGTGCGCGCATCCGGTTGCCGCGCGCGTTGTGCTCGACTTCCGCCAGCCCTAACACCTCTAAAACCGGGGGGACATACATGCCGAACCGACCGCGCAGCCCTTTCTTCAAGCCGTACCACCCGCCGACCGGATTTTCCGCCGACCGCCCCCACGCCTCGACCGTGCCGGGTTTGGCTTCTTTCTGCTCGTCGGCGCTGCCGAGCTCCATCCAGTCGCCGTGCGCCTTGAGCATGGCGTGCAGATCGTCGATGCAGCGCAGATCGTAGAGGAGCGTCGTCGTCCCGACTTGGCAGACGAGCGCGGGCGGATTGAGCGTTTCATCGCGATACATCATGAATTCGGACGACAGCGGCGGTGTCTTTAACACCCACGGATCAGCTTTCGTGCCCTGCCCACGCGCTTCGGCTGTTGCCATGCTGCAAGCTCCTCTATCTATATAGAATTTTGTTCTAATGCTCGTAGAGATTATACGCAGAAATACGGGTTTGCGTTCAATGAGGGGGACAGGGCATGAATGATCATGCCCTGATCAAGTTTGAGATTGGGATTAGCCGCGCGCCTTGCGCACGACGTCGAGCATGTCGGGGATGCGGCTGATCTTCAGGCGCGGGCGATTGGTCGCCGCCCCGCGCGCCAGTTCTTCCGCGTCGAGCTTCTGCCAGTCGGCGAAGGTGACGACATCGACGCCGCGTTCCGCCAGCAGCGCTTCGACGGCAGCGCGCGACGGGTTGAGCGGATTGAGCGTGTTCCCGGCGGCGGCATCTTCACGCGCCTTGTCGATGGTCGCCTGCGAGTCGGGCTTGTTCGTGCCGATGATGCCCGACGGTCCACGCTTGATCCAGCCGACCACATATTCGCCCGTCTTGACCGACTTATCCGCCGGGTTGAGCACGCGCCCCTCGGCATTGGGGATGACGCCCGCTTTGTCGTCGAACGGCACGCCGGGGAGCGCCAAGCCCTTATAGCCAATCGAACGGAAGACCAAGCCGACCGGCAGCGTGATCTTTTCGTCAGTGGCGCGGGGACGCAGCGAACCGTCGTCGGCGCGGTAGATCACGTTCTTGACCAGTTCAATGGACTCGACGTGCCCGTCGCCCATGAGCGCGGTCGGCGAAAGCAGGAACAGCATGTGGAGGCGGCGCGGCTTGCCCGTCGGCGGGTTGACCGAATAGCGCATGAGCGTCTGCGTGTTCTTCTCGGCTTCACGGTCGCCGCTGTTCAGCACGTAGTCGCCGCTCAGCGGATCGAGTTCGGCATCTTCGGGGCGCACGATCACGTCGGCGAGTTCCAGTTCGCCAAATTCCTTGAGTTCGGGGTTGGTGAACGCCGCCTGCGCGGGTCCACGCCGCCCGATCACGTAAATGTCGGTGACTTTGCTGTCTTTCAACGCTTCGAGCGCGTAATCGGCGATGTCGGTCTTGACCAGTTCGTCATAGCTGCTGGCGAGGATGCGCGCCACATCCATCGCGACGTTGCCATTGCCGATGACGGCGACACGTTCCTGCGATAGGTCGAATTGGAGGTCACGGTAATCCGGGTGGGCGTTGTACCAACCGACAAACTCGGTCGCCGGGTGGCTGCCGCTCAGGTCTTCGCCGGGGATGCCCATGCGCCGGTCAGTCTGCGCGCCAACGGCGAACACGACCTGATGATAATGCGCGCACACGTCGTCCATCGTCAGTGCCGTGCCGAACTCGACATTGCCGTAGAAGCGGAAATTCGGGTTGGCGGCGATCCGGTCGTAGACTTTCGTCACCGTCTTGATTTTCGGGTGGTCCGGGGCGACGCCGCCGCGTACTAGCCCGTAAGGGGTTGGCAGCCGCTCAAACACGTCGATCTCGACCACGAGATCACTTTTCTGGTAATGCTCGGCGGCATAAAACGCCGACGGGCCCGACCCGATGATCGCTACACGGAGTGGATTCGCCGCGGTTCCCAAGCTCATGTTGATACCGTCTCTCACTTAAAAAAATAACCCGGTTGATTTTACCATCAACCGGGCGGTCTTTCGGATGAGATTTGTCATCGGCAGCGGGGATCATCCTCACTGCTCGACGGGCAAGCGTGAAGCGCTTATGCCCCGTGCAGGTAGAAGCCAAACGTGCTGCCCTTGCCGTACACGCTCTTGAAGGCGACCTCGCCCGAATGACGCTCGACGATATTCTTGACGAGGTGCAGTCCCAAGCCCGTGCCGCCGATCTTGTAGGTTTCTTCGGCGTGGGAACGGAAGAACGGTTGGAACAGGCGCGACTGCTCGTTTTCGGGGACGCCGTAGCCCGTGTCTTCGACTTGAAAGTTCACCATATCCCCTTGCCGCTTAACGCGCACGATCACCGTGCCGCCTTCAGGCGTGTACTTGATCCCGTTGCTGATCAAGTTCTCCATCGCTTCGCGCAGTTCTGCCTCGTCGCCAATCGTCGCCAGATTGCTTTCCAGCGCCTCGAACTGATACTTCAGCCCGTTGTGCGTGGCGGAGTCGCGGTTCGTCTCGTAGACGTTTCGCGCCAGTTCGATGAACGACAGGCGTTGATGATTGGCATCACGCGCCGCCGTCAAGCGTTCGAGCGAGAGGATGTCGTTGATCAGCGTGAGCATTTTGCGCCCGCTGCGGTGGATCAGCGCGATGAAATCGCGGTGATGTGCCGCCATTTGATCGCCTTCTTCGAGCAGCAGTTCGCTGTAGCCCATCACCAGACCGAGCGGATTGCGCAGATCGTGCGCAACCACACGGATCATTTCGCTTTTCATCTTCTCAAGGTGACTGATGCGCTCAACCTGTGCCTGCTGTTCTGCGACCAGCGCGGCGCTGCTGGCACGTCGTTCGAGTTCGGCGATCACGCCGTCGGCAAATGCGGCGATCAGGTTGGTCTCGTCCGCCTGCCACACACGCGGCTGCGTGTCGAACACTGCTACCGCGCCGATGACGTGCCCCGCGCTCGTCTTGAGCGGGGCGCTGAGATAGGCGCGCGCGTTCATCACGTTGGCAGCGAGGTCAGGGAAACGGCGCACATCATCGACGACGAGGGGGCTGCCCGACTCGATCACCTCGCGGCAGAGGGAATAGTCGAGCGGCATAGAACCCTGCGCCGCCCATTTTTGCGGCAGCCCGATCTGGCTGATGAAAATCTGGCGTTCGTCATCCAGCAGCGAGATCAGCGCGGCAGGCGCTTTCGTACACGCTGCCGCCAGACGCGCAGAGCGGTCAAACGGGTCATTGTCACCCGATGCGAGCAGCACTTGAAAGTGGTGGAGCGCTTCGAGGCGGGCTGGATCAGTGATAGTCATGGGAAGTAATTGCACCAATGTGATAAGCCCCGAACGAATCCGAGATGAATGTTAGCTTTAGCATACAACGCGATGTAGAAACACGTTTTGAATTTTTCGTGAAGTTAGAATCTTCTATCCGTTCGCGTGTTACGCTCCCCGCAGCGGCAGGACTAACTCCTTGTGGAATTCGGTCAGGCTGATCAACTCGCCGCGTTCGGTGACGTAGAACGTGTCTTCGATGCGCACGCCGAAGCCTTGATCCGGGTAATACAATCCGGGTTCAATCGTGATCAAGTTGCCGATTTGCAGCTTGTCCTTCGACAGATGCCCGATGCCGGGGCGCTCGTGGATGTTCAAGCCGACGCCGTGTCCCAAGCTGTGCACGTAGCCGACGCTCGTCCCCGGATGGCTGCGCACCGTCGGGTGTCCCGCGCTCTCGAAATACTCCATCACGGCGATTTGCAGGTCTTTGGCGTCCACGCCGGGGCGAAAGGTCTCGACGGCGATGTCGAAGGCGTCGGCGACGTGACGGTAGGCGCGCTCGACTTCGGGCGTCGCGTAGCCGATTGACCATGTGCGCGTGCTGTCGTGGTGGTAGCCGCCGCCCAACTGACGCGGGAACAGGTCGAAGACGATGGCTTGACCGAGCTGGAGCGCTTGATCGCTTTCGCCCCGGCTGTGCGGGAAGCCGCCATCCCGACCCTGTGCGAAGATCATGTCGGTGTCTTCGAGGTCGCGATCCAGCAGCGCGCGGCGCACGAAGCGCTTGACATCGCCAATCGTCAGCGGCGATCCATCCGCCTTGACGACGGTCGTCCCGTCGGCGCGATGCTCCGCGATGTAGTCCCATGTTGCCGCGAGAACTTCGCTGGTGCGCTTGGCGACCGAGCGGATCGTCAGCAGTTCGTCTTCGCCTTTGGTGACGTATGCTTGATCGAAGAGCGTCATGCCTGTCTCGCCGACGAAACGGTAATCGGCGTATGCCTCATTGAGCAGGCGCGTCATTTCGATGTGTGCGTGCAAATTGCCGACGCCGTAGATGCCGATTTGACCGGGGGGAATCTCTAGGCGCTTGAGCATCACGCCCCACAAGCTGACCGACGCCGCCGTTTGATCGCCCTGTGCGGCGGTGAGCAAATCTGCCCAACCGAGCTCGTTGAGCGACAGCACTTGCAGTCCGCTCTTGGCGGCTTCTTCGGTCTCCATGCCGTTGACGACGAGGACGGGGTCGCTGCCGCGTCGTTTGATGACGTAGCCCCCGGTGATGTGCGCGCCGTTGGCGAGGTAGCTGCGCGGCGGGTTATCGTGGGCTTCGCCCGTGACCACAATTGCGGTCAGGTCACGGGCAGCCATGAGATGATCAAGGTCGGACTTCATCAGAATTGGGTCTCGCTAATCGGAAAAAACGAAACTCCGATTATAGCCCAATCAGGTCTTTCATTCTACGCAGGCGCTTCCGCCAGATGCCCAACCCGCCGCCCGCCAACACAATCGCGAAGAACACGCCACAGCAGGATTGGGTCGTGCTAATCGAGTTGTTCAGGATCGCGTTACTGCATTCTCTGGTCAACGGCTGCCCCGGATGCGCCTCCACATAACGACTGCACCACTGCAGGGTACCGTCGAAGCACTCCGGCTGCATATCATCCAACTGGCAGTTTGCCGCAGCACTCCCCTGAGGATCGGGATCGCCCTGTGGCGGCGGAACAGCGGGCGCGCCGCCGTTCGCGGCGAGGCAGTCGCTCAGGCTGAAAACCTTGCTGCCGGAGTTCGGCGCGGTATTGCCGTTTGAGCCGGAGACCATGAAGCTGTTCGCGTCGAGGCGGGTCACGGTGACGCCGCCGCTCGCTCTCGTGCCGCCTGTACCAAGCGCGAGCAGATCGGTCAGCGAGAAGGTCGCCAGCAGCAAACCGCTCGGCACGCCGCGCCACACTTCAAGCTGATCGAAGGCGCAGTAGAGCGTATAGTACTCATCGGCGACGTAATTCAGGCGTCCGTCGCTCGGCGCGCCCCCGCCAGCGGACTCCGGGGTCGAGTAGATGGGCGGCTC
>JACSRG010000460.1 GCA_014879865.1 Anaerolinea sp. | reverse complement strand
ATCGGTTCGATCTCCGTGCTGATCACGCTGGCGTTCGGGCTGGTGTTCTTCCGGCTGCCGTTCAGCCTCGATCTGCCGCTGCTCTTCGCCAGCGCTGTATTGGGGACGGCATCGCTGGCAGCCATCGGCGTGATTCTCGGCGCAATCACCCTGCGTTTGGCGCGGCTGTATGAAGACATCGGCTCGGTGGTCGCAGGGGGATTGTTCATCTTCAGCGGGGCGATCTTCCCGCTCGACGTGCTGCCCGCGTGGCTTCAACCGGTGGGCTTTGCGTTCCCGGTCGCGTACTGGCTGGAAGTCACGCGGCGCGCGCTGCTCGGCGTCAATGCGCCGCGCTTCCCGACCTTCACCGGCTTCAGCGATTGGGGACTGATCGGCGTGCTGGCGGTCATGACGGTGATTTTGTGGGTCGTCTCGTCGGTGTTTTACCGCTGGGCGCTCTACAAAGCAAAAGACTTGGGGCTGCTCGACTACGAGTCGAATTTCTAGGGACAAGCCAAGCCTTGTCCCTAGCGGCGCGGCTTAGTCCTCGCGCACGCCGACCAGCGTCACATCATCGTCAAAGCCGGGGACACTGACGAGCCGGTAGTCGTGCCGGGCGAAGAAGTCTTCGGTGTAGCGCCGCGCTTCATCGCCGTGTACGCCGATCAGGAGATGTTTGGGGCGCTTGTTCCCCGAAAACAGCCGTCGCCCGCCGGGCAGCGCGAAGATCTCCGCTCCCTCGATGTCCATTTTCAACATGGCAGGCGCGGGGTACTGTTCGAGCAGGTGATCAAGTGTCGTACACGGCACTTGAATCGCTTCCCCGTCAATGCCCAGACCAGCAATTGCGCTGGAACGGGAATCGCGCGGGCTTTGCATAAAGGTAACTTCCCCCTCGGACTCGGAGACCGCTTGCTCCAGCACCGTGATGTTGCGCAAGTTGTTCAGCGCGATCTGTTCACGCATGATCCGCGCAATTGCCGGAGTCGGTTCGACGGCAATCACCCGACCGCGAGGACCCACCACACGCGCGGCGCAAATCGCGTGGTAACCGGCATGTGCGCCGATGTCCCAGAACGTCTCGCCTTCTCGTAAATGCGTTTGGATGTAACTACTTTGCTGTGGTTCGTATAAACCGAGGTGATACCAGTAGGGGAGGCGGTTGTAGCGCCGCCAGCGGACGCCAGCCATCGGTCCGCGCTTGATCGTGTAGAGCTTGCCTTCGCCGGTTTGCGAAGTCACCAGCTTATAGACCCTGAATGCTCCGGGCACTTTTTCGACGAGCGATTTCAGTTTCCAGAACCATTGAACGGCTTCACTTTCCTTCCGTCCAGTCGTTTCCATCAGTCCTCCTGTCCAACTATGCGGTTTCACTGCGATGATTTTGGGCGGGCTCCCTGAACAAAAGCGCTTGGATGTCCCTCTATTTAGGGAATCAAACCTTGCAGATGCCTTACACACTCTGTTACAGAATACTAACCTTCGATAGCGCCGCAGGGGGTTTTTCGCTAAACTAAGTACCTAAAAGCCCGTAGGAGACCCATAGAATGCAAGACACGTCCACTGATTTGCTCAGCTTGCTCAGTGCTGATATTCGCTTACTGGGTAACTTGCTGGGTAAGGTGATCCGGGAGCAGCATGGCGAAGCCGCCTTCGAGCTGGTGGAACAAGTCCGCGCAGCGGCAAAAGCGCGGCGCAAGGGCGACGAGCAGGCAGAAGCCGAACTGCGGACGATGATCGAACGCCTCGATCTGGGATCGCTGCGGGTGCTGTCCAAAGCCTTCAGCAACTACTTCCAGTTGATCAACATCGCGGAAGATCAGCAGCGTATCCGCGTGCTGCGCGCCCGCGAAGCCAAAGGCGGGCTGCCGGACTCGATCAGCGCCGCGATTGCCACGCTCAAACAGGCGGGCATCGACGCGGCAGGGATGCGCGCGATCCTCAATCACCTGTCGGTGCGCTTGGTCGTCACCGCGCATCCTTCCGAGGCGAAGCGCAAGGAAATCCTGATCAAGCTGCGGCACATCACGCAGATGCTCGGCAATCAGGATGGCAAGACGCTGCTCCCCCGCGAACAGCGCGCGCTTGAGTTCTCGCTGACCGAAGAAATCGAGGAGATGTGGCAGACGCGCCCGAACCGCGCCGCGCGTCCTACTGTCGCCGACGAGGTCGATTTCGGCTTGTACTTCATCACGTCGGTGATCATGGATGTGACGCTGGACGTGTATGCGTCGCTGCGCGACGTGCTCGAAACGCACTACCCGGCGGAGGATTGGTCGAGCCTCCCGCCGATCTTGCAGTTCGCCTCGTGGATCGGCGGGGATCGCGATGGCAACCCCAACGTGACCGCCGACGTCACGCTGGAAACGCTGACGACGCTGCGCGCGGCGGCGCGGGCAGTCTACTTGGAGGAGATCGCGTTTCTGCGCGAACATCTCACGCAGTCGCTCGACGAGGTCAACGTGTCGCCCGATCTGCTGGCGTGGGTGCAGGAGAGCGGCTTCCCGACGCGCGCCCATGACGAGGTCTACCGCCTTGCGATGGGCTTGATCGGGGATAAGCTGAACACCGACAGCTACCGCACACATCTCGATCTGCTGGCGGATTTGCGCCTCGTCTCCGACAGCCTGATGGAGAACCGGGGGCAGTACGTCGCGGGCGGGGTGCTGTATCGCCTGATGGAAAAAGTCCGCCTGTTCGGGCTGCATCTCGTGCCGCTGGACGTGCGCGAGGATGCGCGCCTGTTTCGTTCGGCGCTGGACGAACTGCTGCGGGCATACAATCAGGTCGAGAACTACACAGCGCTGCCCGAAAGCGAAAAACAAGCGCTCCTCAACGCCGAACTCAACGCGAAGCGACCGTTGTTCCCGCTTGAACCCGCATTTTCCGACACGACCAATCGCGTGATCAATACGTGGCGGATGGTGGCGAAAGCACACCGGCGCTATGGTACGGCGGTGATTGACAGCGTGATCGCCAGCATGAGCACCGCGCCGAGCGACATTTTGACGATGCTGCTGTATGCCCGCGAGGTCGGCGTGAACGCGTCGGTCGATCTTGTGCCGCTGTTCGAGACGATTGACGATCTCGAACGCGCACCGCAGATCATGGAAGCGTTGTTCAACAACCCGCTGTACATGGAGCATCTGCGCGGGCGCGGGATGCGCCAGCAGATCATGCTCGGCTATTCCGACAGCAACAAGGATGGCGGCTATCTGTCCTCGAATTGGAGTCTGTACACCGCGCAGCAGGCGCTCAGCGAATTATGCGCCCGCTACGAGGTCGATCTCGAATTGTTTCACGGGCGCGGCGGCAGCATCGGGCGCGGCGGCGGTCCGACCAACCGCGCGATTCTGTCACAGCCGCCGGGCGTCATGCGCGGGCGCATCAAGATCACCGAGCAGGGCGAAGTCATCGCCTACCGCTACGCCAACGCACACATCGCCTATCGCCATCTCGAACAGGTCATGCACGCCGTCTTGACGGCGGTCGGGTCGCCGAACCAGCCCGAAGTTCGCCCCGAATGGCGGGCGGCGATGGCGCAGCTTGCCAAATCGGGGGAAAACGCCTACCGCCGCTTTGTCTACGAGACGCCCGGTTTTCTTGACTACTGGTATCAAGCCACGCCGATCAACGAACTCGCGCGCCTGCCCATCGGCAGCCGTCCGGCGAAGCGCGCCAAAGGCGGTTTCGAGACGGTGCGCGCTATCCCATGGATGTTCTCATGGATGCAGAGCCGCGCCATTATCCCGAGCTGGTTTGGCATCGGCACGGCGCTCGACAGCTTTTGCGTA
>JACSRG010000745.1 GCA_014879865.1 Anaerolinea sp. | reverse complement strand
CCCTTCGCCCTGAGGGAGAAGGGGACGGGGGATGAGGGCTACAATGAGTTTGCAGACACATCCTAGTCAGCGGCGGATGACGCGACGAGGCGGCTGGCGCTGCTCGGAATGGTGTCGTCACGCTCCGCAAGAAACGCAACCGCTTCTTCGAGCGAATCGACGGCGCGCATTCTCCCGCCTAACCACTGGGTGAGCAGGCTGGCGACGAAGCGCACGAACATGTTCCGGCTGATCAGCACCGTCCATTCCAGCCCATCATCTGCCGCTTGGCGGGGGCTGCCCCCCTGTGTAAAACGGCGCGCTGCCGACGGGGACATGAACGACGACTGCCGCGACGCATCGACAATCATGTAGACCGGAGCGTGCCCGGTTGCCAGCAAATCGCGGGTGTGCTCGAAATGCGCCCGCCATGCTTCATCGGTCAGGGACTCGTCGGTCAGGCTCAGCAGCAGTACGCGGCGATCTACCAGCCAGTACACGTCAGTCATGAAGTCATCCTCCTGCATCTATAGCTTGATTATAAGCGCAAATGCTTGAGGAAGTGTTGAGATTTACGGTTTTAGCGCACCAATCTTTATGAGTTCTTACTCGGTTTTCGCGCGATCACCAGCGTCGTGAAGTTGAACGCCCACGGCAGCACGGCGCGCAGCACCGTCCCCAAGCCTTCTGCCAGCGCGCTCGTGCGGTAGTAGCCGCGCGCGCGGAACAACGCGCTGACACCCCACAGGGTGTACGAATGACTCGTCGGCAGCACACGCACGAGTTCATACCCGGCGGACGTGACCGCCCCGGTCAGCGCATCGCGGGTATACGTGCTTTCGTAGAAATCGTCGTCGTTCAGCACGCTGACGCCCGCCTGTTTGCGCCGCCACGCCACCGCCTGATTGACCACGTTCGGATACGGGATGGTCAGCACGAGCACGCCGCCCGGTTTCAACACGCGGAACGACTCCGCCAGCGGCACGACCATGCCCGATTCGAAATGCTCGAACACGCCGAACGACAGGTACGCGCCGAAACTGTTCTCCGCGAACGGCAGGTGATGCACATCGCCCGCCACCAGCGCGAGCGCGGGATCGTAGCGGCGCGAAATGTCGAGCGCGTTGACGGCATAATCCAGCCCCATCACCTTGTAGCCCATGCGCTTGAGCGTCAGGATCACCGCGCTCAAGCCGCTCCCCGCCTCAAGGATGACTTCATCTTTCGACAGGTACGGCAAATATGCGTCGAGCGTTTCGCGCGCGCGGGCGTAGGTCATCGTCTGCAATTCCTGTTCGACCGAGGCGCTGTCCCAGATGTCTTCCCATGCGCGCCGCGTCGAGTCATAGCGTGTCATAGTCGGCTGCCTTCCTGTTGTTACTTTCAACTTTCAACTTTTCACTGCGCTTACTTCTCTTAGAACCGATCCCGTTCGCCGCGCCGCCGCTGCACCCATTCCATTGCGGCGCGCGTCGGGATGATCAACCCCCGCAGGAGCAGCGCCCCCGCCGCGCCGTAATGCTTGCGCGTGAAGGTGATCAAATCGTCGAAGTAAATGCGCGACGCTAGGCGCTGCGCCTGTTTGACGCTGGCATGTTCCTCGTGCTTGATCACCGCCTCGCCGACGAAGTGAATCGCGCCGCCCGCCGCGATCAGCCGCGCACACAGATCATCTTCGGGGAAATAGAGCTTGAGCGCCGGGTCAAAGACTCGATCCCCGACCTTCCGCAGCCACTCGCGCCGGATGAGCATACACGATCCGGGGATAACTTCCACCGCCCGCGTCGAATCGCGCGCCCAACCGTCGTACCACATCGCCCGCCGCCGCTTTTCCCGCAGCGGCGCGAGCAGCACGCCGAGGAAGGTGTAGCCGAGCAGCAGATCGAGGTAGCGCGGCACGCGCGAACACGTCGCCTGCACCGCCGCGCTGTCGGGGTACTCTAGGCGGCAGGTGATCGCCGCGACGGTGTGCGTTTCCATATACTGGATCAACGTGGGCAGCGTCCCCGGCAGGATGACCGTATCCGGGTTGAGGATAAAGACGAGTTCGCCCGTCGAATGCGCGTAACCGAGGTTGTTGCCGCCCGTGAACCATGTGTTTTCCGGCGGCGCGATCAGCGTGACTTCGGGGAAGTCGGCGCGCACCATCTCGGCGCTGCCGTCCTTCGACGCATTGTCCACGACGATCACGTCTAAAGCCAGATCGCCCCGTTCCCGGCGAATCGAGTCAAGGCAGCGGCGGAGCGGCTCACGCGTGTTATAGTTGACAATGATGATCGCTATCATGTGGACAATTAGACCACAATGCGGGTAGGGACGCCATGACAACGTGCTTCATCAGCTATTCGAGTGCCGACCGCGTGCTGGCAGAGGGCTTGGTCAGCCGCCTGCGCGAGGCGCATTACCGCGTGTGGATCGATGTGGATGGCATCCCCGGCGGCGCGCAGTGGGAACAGGCGATTTACGCCGCGCTGGACGAGGCGCAGGTCTGCCTCGTGCTGATCACGCCGGACGCGGTCGCTTCGGCGTGGGTCAAGCGCGAGATCGAGATCGCCCGCGCCAAACCCAAACCGGTCATCCCGCTGCTGATGCGCGACATCCCGCTGACGGACGGACTCGCCGCGCTTGCCATCGGCGACTTGCAGGTGATCAACTTTCTGCGCGACGGCTACGACTCCGGCATGAGCAAACTGCTCAAGGTGCTGCCATCCGCCGGAGCGCGCCTCGCTGCCCCGCCCTCCCCGGCGGCGTTACGCGCGCTGATCGTCGAGGACATCCGCGCGCAGCAGTTGGCGGTCGAGCAGGTCTTGCGCAAGTTCGACCTGCACACGACCATTGCCGGAGACTTCGAGACGGCGCTCGACGCGATCCGCGCGGGCAAATTCGACCTCGTGACGCTCGACATGCAGCTTGACGTGATGGACACGGGCGGTCAGCACGGGATGCTGCTCTTGGACGAACTGCGCACGTATCAACCCGGCGTCCCGGTGATCATCCTGAGCGGCTTGGAGTGGACAGGGCGGCAGGTGCGCGATTTTCTGCGCGAACAGAACGCCTTCGACTATCTGCCCAAGCCCTTCAAAGCCGATGATCTGCGCGAGATTGTCGAGAAAGCACTCAAGTCGAAGGGGACGTAAGAACGATGGCTGAGACGATTCTGGTGGTCGATGACGATGTTGATGGACTCAAAATCACCGCCCTGATGCTTCAGCGCCGTGGCGGCTATGAAATCATCCCTGCTTATTCCGGTGCGATGGGGTTGGAACGAGCCCGGTCTCACCAACCCGACTTGATCCTGCTTGACAGTATGATGGAGGACATGGGCGGTAATGAAGTCTTGCGCCGTATTCGTGCCGATTCGGACATCCGCCATATTCCCGTGATCATGTACACTGCCAAGACGCTGATCGATGACAAAATTGCCGGGTTTGAGGCAGGTGCAGACGACTACCTGACCAAGCCCGCGCATCCGGTAGAATTAGTCACCCGCGTCAAGGCGGTGCTGGCGCGCTCACGAGCGAATCCGCTCGTCCGCGAACTGCGCCGGACGGGTGTCCGGTCGCTCCCGCCAGAGCGGATCGAAGAACTGCGCAAGACCCTCATCGACCCGACAGCGGATTTTACCACCCGCGTCTACCTGTTCGAGCAGTTCGCCGAACTGCCCGCCGTTGACCTGTTCGCGGACATACAGCGCCACTTGATCGGCGACCCGGTCGGCAGCATCCGCCAGATGGCGGTCGAAGCGCTGTGGCGTTTCGATACCCCCGAAGCTGCCGTTCTGCTCATGTTTCGACTGCATGACCG
>JACSRG010000743.1 GCA_014879865.1 Anaerolinea sp. | reverse complement strand
ACGCGGGCGGTCAGGAACAGCAGCGGAATCTGGCTCTCCTTGCGAATCAAACGCGCCGCCTCCCACCCGTCCATCTCCGGCATCATCACGTCAAGGATGACGAGGGCGGGCTGTTCGTGGCGGAAGGCATAGACCGCCTCCCGCCCATTCTTCGCCGTGACCACCTGCATGCCCGCTTCGATCAGGTATGCCCGTACTGTGTCGAGGATCGCCTGTTCATCGTCGGCGATCAAAACCTTGTGCGCCATGCTTTCGCCCTTTCGTTCACGCGATTATAGTCACGGCTGCGCAGGCGTAACAATGGGCGCGTTGGGCTGCAAACTGCGCAGATACGCCGTGATCGCCGCGATGTCGGAATCGGTCAGGTAGCCGCTCCACGCGGGCATGACCGTCCCCGTCACGCCGCCCGCGATGATCGCCTGAATCGCCGCGTCGGGAGTCGTGCTCAAGAACGTTTGATTATTCAGCGCGGGCGCAATCGGCGAGCCGTAGCCGTCGATGCCGTGACACTGCGTACACAGCAGATCGAACAAGCGCTGCCCGGTCGCTAGCGCCTGCGGACTCATGTCGAGCGGCGCAGCTTCGATGGTGGGCAGACTCACCCCGGCGGCGTTGAGTTCACCCCACCGGCTGATCAGCGTGATCACGCTTTGCTGCTGCGCGGCATCGAGCGCGCTTGACCATGAAGTCATCAGCGTCCCCGGCACGCCTTCCGTAATGATGCGGGCGATGTCGGCTTCGCTCAAGCGAACGCGCAGTTCGTCGGTGTTGAGCGCGGGTGCGAGTGCCGAGCCTTCGCCGTTCGCCCCATGACACGCCGCGCAGTTCTCCGCATACACCGTCAAGCCCGCCGAGAGCGCCGCGCCGTCGGGCAGTAGTTCGACCACTGCCAGCGTTTCGGCGGGAATTTCCGCGACGACGATCTGCGGCGGGGCCAAGCCGAGTTCTGCCACGCGCACGGCAACCGTGTCCCATGTATCGGCTTGCAGCATCGTGACAAGGCTTTCGATCTGCATCCCGGTCAGAATGCCGCCTTCATTCACGCCGAATGCCGCCATCCCGGTGTTGTAACGCCCGCGCTCGACGGTGTTGTAAAGCGTCTGCGCGTCCATGCTGACCGTCGTCGTCAGCGGCGGATAAGCGGCGATGCCTTCGCCGCTCGCACCGTGACAGGCGACACAATTTTCCGCGTACAGGTCTGTCCCTTCACCGATCATGAGCGCGTTCAAGCTGGCGGCGGCGTCTGCCTGCCGCGCCGGTTCGCGCAGCACGGCGATCCCGAATGCCGCCGCGATCATGAACGTGCCGATCAAGGCGAACCAGCTCATTTGACGGGTCATGGCTGCACCTCCGCATACACGAAATCGGCGGCGCTGGCGTGATCGCGCTGGATCGGCGTGCCGGTATCCACTTTGATGATCCCGTTTTCAATCGTCACCGCGAAGCGATCCAATGGGCGCGGTGCGGGCGCGTTGATCACTTCGCCATCCATCTCGAATGCGGAGGCATGACACGGGCAGATGAACTTGCCTTCCGCCGGTTCCCAAGGTACAGCGCAGCCGAGATGCGTACATTTGCGATAGAGCGCCACGAATCCACCGTCGGGTATCCGCACCAGATAGAAGCGTCCCTGCGTGAACGGGGTCACACTGCCCGCCGGGAACGACTCGACCGCGCCCGCCTCGATCACGCCGCCGAACTCACCTTCCACCACACGCGGCGAGAAGAAGCTCAACACTACGCCGCCCGCTTCGGCAGCCGCCAATGCGCCCGCCGCGCCCCACGCGATCTTCAGAAAATCGCGGCGCGAAACATTCTTGTCAGTCATCACAGCACCTCCCACGGGAACATCAACGCCATACCTTCACCGCGAAACGCCACGCCGATCACCGTCAGCACGACGAACGACACGACCAGCAGCACGAACACGCTCTGCCGGGTTTCGCACGCCGTCGCCTTGAAGAGCCGCTTCATCCCGTCGTAGTAGCCGATCACGAGCAGGAGCAGCGCCGCCAGCGGAATCCAGCCATTGCTGATGAGGGTGGGCGGCGTGGGCAGCATCCCCGGCAGATCGAGCGCGTACTCGTCGAAAACCACCAGCAGCGGCACGGCGATCAGCGCGGTCAGCGCGCCGACCAATGCCATGCGCCGCCCTTTGGCAGAACGAAACCACACGCCCTCGGCGCTCAGGTCAAAGCGTTGATAGGGCAGGAACGCCAGCGCGCCGAGTCCCAATGCCGGGATGATAATCGCGCCGAAAACAGGATGAAAATGCAGCAGCAGTTCTTGCAAGCCCATGAAATACCACGCGGCTTTGGCGGGGTTGGGGCTGTGATCCGGGTTGGCGGCGGCTTCCAGCGGCGCATTGACCCAGACCGACCAGAGCAGGATCGCGCCCGTCATCACCAGCGCGAACACGAATTCGCGTGAGACGAGATGCGGCAGCGTCGTCACTTTTTCGACCTGCCCCCCTTCCGTGCCATCGACCGCGCCGTCCAGCTTGTGCGGGATGCTCAACGTATCTTTGCGCACGCGCCAGATGTGGAACGAGACAATGCCCATGAGCGTGAGCGGGATGATCGCCACATGCAGCCCGTAGAAGTTGGTCAGCGTCGCCGCGCCGACTTCGGGACCGCCGAGCAGGAAACTACGCAGCGGTTCGCCGATCAGCGGGACGTAGCTGAGCAAACTAGAGCCGACCGTCACCGCCCAGTACGCCAGTTGATCCCACGGCAGCAGGTAGCCGGTGAAGTTCGCGCCGACCACCAAGAGCAGCAGCGCGATCCCCAAAATCCAGTTGAATTCGCGCGGCGTCTTGAATCCGCCCGTGAAGAACACGCGCAGCAGATGCAGAAACGCCACGATCACGAGCAGATTGCCGCTCCAGTGATGCAGGTTGCGGATCAACTGCCCGAACCAGACTTCGGTCTGCAAGTTGAGCATGTCCTGATAGGCGAATTCTGGCGACGGCGTGTAGACGAACATCAACATCACGCCTGTCAGCGACAGGAGCGCGACCAGCAGCAGCGCCAGCCCGCCGAGTCCCCATGTGTAGGTGAACTTGAGCGTCGGCTTGGCGACCTTGCTCGGATGCAGATGCAGGATCAGGTTGTTCATGACCACGCGCATTCGCCCGCGATCATCTTTGGGCGGGAGTTCATCCCGCTGGATGGACTCCCACACGCGTTGGCTCAGGTCATCAGGTCGGGGATCGAGGTTGTCAGTCATTTGGAGTAATCCTTGTAGGCTGCGTCAATCACGGCATTATGGACGAGGCGCACCTCGTCCCTACTGATTTAGACTGCCGGCGTGGTAGTGGCTTCCGGCGTGACGTGCGTTCCCGCACCGCCGTTGCCGTTCCCCTGACCGCGACCGGGACCCGCCCACAGCGGACGCCCATTCGGGTCACGCAGCAGGATACGTTCGCCTGTTGCCGTCTTCGTCACCTGACCGGGGCTAAACTGTTCCCCCTGCCAGAAGCCGAGCATCGAGATCGCATCGCCGACCGCGAACGTGACCGTCTGCTGCTGCCAGAAATCCGCCCGCCCGAACGACACCGTGAGCGGCTGACCTTCGGTCGTTTGCAGGATCAAGCCGTTGTTGGTGAGCGCCGTCACCATCCCTTCGACCGTCACCCACTGATCCGCCGGAATCTGCACTTCGCCCTGTCCACCGCTCCCATTCGAACCTGACCACAGCGGCGAACCCGCTTCGTCACGCACGGTCAGCACCGCACCGCCGCTCGTCGTAACTGCACGGGCGTGGTAATCCGTCCCGTTGAAGAA
>JACSRG010000742.1 GCA_014879865.1 Anaerolinea sp. | reverse complement strand
GCGACTTCGTACATCACCTGCTCGACGTTGAGCGGGATGAATTCCGGGATCGGGAAGCCGTTGAAGGCTGCGGCATATTCGTTCGTGTATGCGCCGGCATCCACAAAAACCAACCGGTCGCCGATCTCGACTTCCGGCAGTTCGATGTGCCGTGCGACCACGTCACAGCTATCGCACGAGGGACCCGCCAGCGTGTATTTCCGCATCGGGCGACCTTCGCCGTTCAGCACGCCGACGACGGGCGGGAAACCTTCGTAGGTCTCCATCAAGCCGTTGAACACGCCCGCGTCCAGATACAGCCATGTATCCGTGCCGCGCTGCGCGATGCCGACGACTTCCGCCATCATCTTGCCGCTGTCGCCGACCAAGCCGCGCCCCGGTTCGAGGATCAGCATCAGGTCGGGCGTGTAGGGGATGTAATCCTCGACCGCCTGCATGACCGCCGCGCCAATCGCTTCGACCGATGGGATGTCGGCATTGTGCCAGTTCCCCGCCGGGAAACCGCCGCCGATGTCCACGAAATACAGGTCGTGACCGCGTTCACGCGCCGCGCGCATCACATCGCCGCACGCCTTGAGCGCGTTGACCCAGTTGGCGACCTTCAAACACTGCGAACCTACATGGAACGAGACGCCAATCGGCTGCAAGCCAAGCGTCCGTGCTTGATCGAACAGATCAAGCGCCGTCTGACCATCCACGCCGAATTTGCCTGCCAGCGGGAGCACGCTCCCGGTGTTATCGACGGCAAGCCGGACATAAACGCGGCTGCCGGGGGCAAACTTGGCGACTTTCTCCACCTCGTGCGTCGAATCGACCACGCAGGCATAGACCCCCGCATTTTGCATCCGGGCGAGGAAAACCGGGTTTTTAATTGGATTGCTGCAAATGATCCGTTCACCGGTCGCGCCAACTTCGAGCGCTCGGTTCAGTTCCGCCAGCGACGCGATTTCCAAGCCGCCGCCTAATTCGACGACTTCACGCATGATCAACGGGTGGGCATTCGCCTTAACCGCGTAGTCGATATGTGCGCCGGGGAAGGCGTTTTCGAACCGGTGGTAGGTGTTACGGATGATGTCGAAATCGACGACAAGTGCGGGCGTTACTGTGTGGGTGTCGTTCAAAACGGCGTCCATACGGACAGTGTTCATCTCGCCTAGGTTCTCCTTTGGGAAACTACGCTCAAGCTGAATAAAAGACAACAGGATGCAGTATAAACCCATTTTGCTCAAAATATCGTTAGAATTTTTGTACAAAACACCGATTTTTATTCGCCATCCCCCCCTAAAATGGGGGTTCATAAGGTATGATGGATCACACTTTACAAATCTATAAAACCAACGGAATAAAATGACGGTTCTTACCTTCAAGCAGCTCATCGGCGGCGAGTGGGTTGATGCACTCGACGGCGGAACATGGGCATTGATCAACCCGGCGACAGAAACTTCCCTCGGCGACCTGCCGTTTGGCAATGCGAATGATGCACGTGCCGCGATTGACGCGGCTGCTTCAGCTTTCCCCGCGTGGGCGAGCAAGACGGTCTACGAGCGCGCCGATATTTTGCACCGCGCCGCTGGCTGGATACGCGCACGCATCGACGAACTGGCGGTCATCACCACGCAGGAATGCGGCAAGCCGCTGCGCGAGTCGTCGGCGGAGTGGAACACGGGCGCGAATCTGCTCGATTGGTTTGCTGAAGAAGCCAAGCATTCATCCGGGCGTGTCGTCCCCGCCCGAAAAGCCGACCGGCGTTTGCTGGTGATTCACCAGCCGATTGGCGTCGTCGGCACGATCACCGCGTGGAACTTCCCGGTTTACAACCTCGCCCGCGCATGGGCGGCGGCGCTAGCGGCGGGCTGCACGGTCGTCGGGCGTCCGTCCGAGTATACGCCGCGTTCCGCCATGATGTACGCGCAAGCCCTGTACGAGTCGGGGATTCCGGCGGGTGTGGTCAACGTGATCAACGGCGACCCGGCGGCGATGGGTCAGGCGATGCTGCAAGATGCGCGCGTGCGCAAAATCCACTTCACGGGCAGCACCCGTGTCGGCAGGCTGCTCATGGATGGCGCGAGTCAGACGATCACGCGGCTGTCGCTGGAACTCGGCGGCAACGCCCCGGTGCTGATCTTCCCGGATGTCAACGTCGAATTGGTGGCGCAGCAGGCAGTCGCCGCGAAGTATCGCAACTGCGGTCAGGTGTGCATCGCGCCGCAGCGCTTCTTCGTGCACAGCCGCATCGCCGAGGAATTCATTGACCATGCGGCGCGCTTCTCGCGCGAGGTCACGCTCGGCAGCGGCTTGGAGACCTCGACCGACACGGGTCCCATGATCAACGCCATCCAGCGTGAGCGCGTCGAAAAGATGATCGCCGAGTCGGTCGCGCAAGGCGCAGAGATCGTCACGGGCGGCAAGCGCCCCGATCACCTGCCGCGCGGCTATTTCTTCCAGCCGACCCTCATTACCCAGTTGAACCCCGCGATGCCCGTCTACAAAGACGAGTTATTCGCGCCTGTCATGCCGGTCATCCCGTTTGCCGACGTGGATGAGGCAGTCGCACAGGCGAACAGTCTGGAATACGGACTCGCCGCCTACGTGCAAACCCGCGACCTGAATACCGCCATCCACATGTATGAGCGGCTCGAATTCGGGATGGTCGCGGTCAACGAGTGGCTACCCAGCACCCCCGAAATGCCGTTTGGAGGCATGAAAATGAGCGGCATGGGTCGGGAGTGCGGAGCAGAAGGTTTATCCGAGTACCAAGAAGCAAAGGCAGTCTATATGGGAGGCGTATGATACTATGGTCACCAACATCATTCGTGAGCATCACGACCAGCACATGGATCATCCACCGGGAGTAGGGCATCACCACCACCATCACGGTCACGCCCAGACTCACCACCATCAGCACCACATTCCCCACGTTACCATCACGCACACGCGCCGCGAACACGCGGAAGCGTTAGCAGCCGCTCAACGGCTGGCATTCCCCACCCTTGTCGATGACGAACTCCTTTCGGCGGAAAAGTACCGCAAGCACATCGAATTGTTCCCCGAAGGGCAAATCGTGGCGCTCGTCCGCGAAAACGGACGCGAGATTCCGGTGGGATCGACCAGCACGTTCCGCACCAGCTTTGACTTCATCGCTCATAAGCACACTTTTATGGAAGCCATCGCCGATGGCTGGCTGACCAAGCACGATCCGCACGGCGAATGGCTGTACGGCGCTGACATCAGCATCCACCCGAAGTATCGCGGGTTGAAGATCGCGCGCAAGCTGTATGATGCGCGCAAAGAGCTAGTTCGCCGTCTGAACTTGCGCGGCGAAATTGCGGGGGGCTTGTTCCCCGGTTACGAGCAGTACAAGCAGGAAATGACTATCGCGCAGTATATTTTGCAGGTGCATCAGGGCAAGCTGTTTGACCCGACGCTCACCGTGCAAATGCGAAACGGTTTCCGGGTGCGCGGTATCTTGTATGATCATATCAGCGACTCGCGTTCGAATAACGCAGCCGCTTTAATCGTGCGGGAGAATGGTTCTTACCATCCGAGATGACTGACGCAGGGGGACGCGGCGGTCGCGCCCTCTGCGCTGTTTGATGGTTAGGCTAGGCGACGCGGGACGCTCAACGGGGCGTCCCGTTTTGATTCGGGTGCCTCGATAAGTAGGGGCATGATATATCATGCCCCATGCTACGCAAGCCGTCCCTCTCCCACGCAAGCGGGGCGAGGGACAAAAACGGCGGGTTCTCCCCCTCTCCCCGTTCACGTGGGAGAGGGGGTTGGGGGGTGAGGG
>JACSRG010000741.1 GCA_014879865.1 Anaerolinea sp. | reverse complement strand
TTCCAAAAGCTGCATATTGATACCATCTACTTGCGCGCGGAGTTCCTGCAAGCTCTCGTTCGACATTCTATTTCCTCAGGTTAATCATTGAAGTCAGGTGTTATTATAACCAGCCTGCGGAGGAGTCAAGCATGGCGCAATTCATACAAGGTCTTGAGCTATCACGTTTGTACTATTTGGAAGCCGTCCAGCCGATTTTGGAGGCGCAGTTCCCCGCGTTGCGCTATGATGCGGCGCTGATCGGGTCGGGGTCGGAAGTGCTCGGTTTCGACACGCCGCAATCGACCGATCATCACTGGGGCTGCCGCGTGCTGATCTTCCTGACGGACGCAGACCGGGTGGAACACGGCACGCAGATCGACGCGGCGCTGCGGCGCGGGCTGCCGCGGCGTTTTCGCGGTTACGCCACGAGTATGAGCGAAATCCCCGACGAACCCGGCGTCATGCGCTTTGACGAGTCGGCGGAAGGCGAGGTCAACCATCAGGTGATCCTGTTGACGCGGCGCGAATTCCTGCTCAACGCGCTTGCGTGGGATGGCGAATCGGCGCTGACGGCGGCAGACTGGCTGACGTTTCCGCAGCAGCGATTGCGCGCAATCACGGCGGGCGGCGTATGGCACAGCGGACTCGGCGAACTCGACCGGGTGCGTGAGGCACTCGCGTACTATCCCTATGACGTGTGGTTGTATCTGCTGGCAGCAGGCTGGACGCGCATCGGGCAAGAAGAACCGTTCGTCGGGCGCTGCGGTGACGTAGGCGACGAGTTAGGTTCGCGGGTGATCGCCGCGCGCTTGGTGCGTGACATCATGATGCTCTGTTTCCTGATGGAGCAGGTTTACGCGCCGTACCCCAAGTGGTACGGGACGGCATTCGAACGGTTGAAGTGCGCGCGGGTGCTCAAACCGACCTTGGAGCGAGTGTTCTGCGCTGACATCTGGCACGTGCGCGAGGCGCATCTCTCGACCGCCTATGAGGTTGTCGCGGGGATGCACAACGCGCTCGGCATCACCGAACCGCTGTCCGCCGAGGTCTCACGATTTTACAGCCGCCCGTACACGGTGATTCACGGCGAACGGTTTGCCGAAGCGCTCGTCGCCACCATCGCCGACGAGGAAGTCAAGCGCATCGCCGCCAAGACGCTGATCGGCGGGATCGATCAGTACAGCGACAGCACCGATTTTCGTGATAATCTAGGGGAGCAGCGCGCCAAATTGACGGCGCTTTACACCTGAAAAAGTGGTATAATTTGACAATCCCCAGTGTTCAAATTGAATAGGGTAGAGCGGACATGACCTTATCTAAAAACACAGTAAATTTAGAACAGATGTTCCCAAGAGGCGGTCATGTGAGCGCGTTGGACAGCGACGTGCAGTTGGGCGTAGTGGTCGGCGGTTCGCTGAGCAAAGGCTTGGTGATCAAGCTGGACAGCGGGCAGTCGGTCGAAGAACTGGCGGTCGGGCGCTACATCGTGGTACACGGACATGAGCGCCGTTTCTTCTGCATGATCACCGATGTGGTGCTGGACAGCACCAACCCTGACATTCAAAACGCGCCGCCGGACATCAGCGACCCATTCTTCGAAGCGATCTACATCGGCACGGCAGCCTATGGCAAAATCCACGCTCAGCCGATGCTCTCGATTGACGACACCGAAAAGAATCCCAAGCCGAAGCCGGTCAAGACGATCCCCGGACATTTCATGCGTGTGCTGAATGCGACGGTCGAGGACGTGAATGCGGTCTTCGGCGTCGAAGACGAGACACACTTTAATGTCGGGTCGCCGCTGGAACTGGAAGAAACGCAAATCAACCTCGATCTGCGCAAGCTGGTCGAACGCTCGGTCGGCGTGTTTGGCAAGAGCGGCACGGGCAAGAGCTTCCTCACGCGCATGTTGATCGCCGGGATCATTCAGCGCAAAGCCGCCGTGAACTTGATCTTCGACATGCACAACGATTATGGCTGGGAAGCGCCGGACGAACGCGGTCCGCGCGCCAAAGGCTTGAAGCAGTTGTTCCCCGATAAGGTGAGCATCTGCACCCTTGACCCGGAATCATCGCGGCGGCGCAACGCCAAGACCGACTACGATGTGAAGCTCGGCTACGACACCATCGAACCGGAAGACATCGCCATGCTGCGCGAGACGATGGGCTTATCCGACGCGATGATCGACGCGGCGTACACCCTGCGCAAGCGGTGGGGCGCACGGTGGGTCGAGCGCTTGATCAACGCCAATGCCGAGGATATGGAAGAGATCGAAGCCAACACGCCGACGCGCGCCGGGACGCTGGCGGCGCTTCAGCGGCGTTTACAGCGCTTCGAGCGGTGGGACTTCCTGACCGTCGAATCGGCGGGCGACAGCGTGGAACACATCGTCAACATGCTGGAAAGCGGCAGGAGCGTGATCCTCGAATTCGGGCGCTACGGCAACTCGCTTGAGGCATACATGCTCGTGACCAACTACCTGACGCGCCGCATCCACGAAATGTACGTCGAAAAGGTCGAAAAGGCGCTCGGCGACTCGGCGATGGAACCGCCGCAGCTTCTCATCACCATCGAGGAGGCGCACAAGTTCCTCGACCCGAAGATCGCCAGTCAAACGACATTCGGCATCATCGCCCGCGAAATGCGGAAGTACAATGTCACGCTGCTGATCGTGGATCAGCGTCCGAGCGGGATCGACGAGGAAGTGATGAGCCAGATCGGGACGCGCGTCACGGCGCTGCTCGACAACGAGCGCGACATCAACGCCGTGCTGACCGGGATCAGCGGGGCGGCGGGCTTGCGCGAGGTGCTGGCGCGCTTGGATACCAAGCAGCAGGCGATCATCATGGGACACGCCGTCCCGATGCCCGTTGTGGTCAAGACGCGCACGTATGACGAGGAGTTCTACGCGGCGGTCACGAGCGGGGACATCACCGGCAAGGCGGTCGGCGCGACGCGCGAACGACTCGGCAACGGGGGCAAGGAGCGCCGCCTACGATGAGTTTCTTGTTTGAACCCAAAGGACGCCTGCTCTACGCATGACTATCAACTACGACTTCTCTGCCTTCCCGACGCTCGAAACGCCGCGTCTGATTCTGCGCGAACTGATCGCCGACGATGACGACGCGGTCTACATCATCCGTAGTGACATCGAAGTGACGCGCCACAATACCGGCGCACCCTACACCGACATTCAGCAAGCACGTACGCTGATCAGCGACATTGCGTGGAACTACAAGGATCAATCCGAAATTCGCTGGGGCATCACGCTCAAGACCGATCCGAGTTGGGTGATCGGCATGTGCGGCTACAACTACTGGATTCGCCGCGATCAGCGCGTGTCCATCGGCTATGATCTCGCCCGTGCCTACTGGGACAACGGGATCATGACCGAGGCGCTTGGCGCGATCTGCCGCTTCGGATTCGAGCAGATGGGGCTGCACCGCATCGAAGCGGACGTGAGCGCGGACAACCCCGCATCGGGGCGCGTGCTGGAAAAACTCGGCTTCAAGCAGGAAGGTCGCCTGCGCGAACAGTACTGGGAGTGGGGCGAGTTCCATGATTTGCTGCTATATTCACTCTTGCGGCGTGAGTTTGAGCGAGGTGTACCGTGACCGATTTAGCGTGGCTGCGTCAGGCAGCGACAGTAGTCGAAACTGAGACGGGGCAAAAGGTCATTCAAATCCCACTGGATGTGTGGGAAGAGGAAATCGGCGTACCGAATTACACCATTACGCCTCAGGAACAACATCGTGCGCTAAAAGCCCTGCTAGACGAAGGGATAATCGGTTCGTGACGGACAATACCAAAGACTTTAGCGGA
>JACSRG010000739.1 GCA_014879865.1 Anaerolinea sp. | reverse complement strand
GGGCGCGGAGATCGCGCAGGGGGCAATCGACGCGGCGCGGGCGAATGGCTTCCGCATCCTGTTGAGCATCGCCGGTGACCCGGCAGAGTGGGCGGCTGATCCGGCAGCATACAACCGGGCATTCGCGGACTTTCTCGGCGCGGTCGCGCTGCTCAACCCCGATGCGATTGAAGTCTGGAACGGTCAGAATCTAGCGGGCGGATGGGCGGAAAATCAGGTCAGCGCGGCGGCGTACACCGACATGCTGACGGCGGCGTATGCGGCGATCAAAGCGGCGAATCCCAACGTGCTGGTGATCAGCGGCGCGCCGCTGCCGACTCCGCTGTTCGCTAATTGCAGCACGAGCGGCTGTGAAGACTCGGCGTACCTCGAACAGATGGCATCAGCAGGCGCAGGCAGCGCGGCGGACTGCATCGGCGTGCAGTATGTGTTTGGCGCGCTCCCGCCGGATGCTACCAGCGGCGACAGTCGGATGACGCATCACAGCTACTACTATCAAACGTTGATCGACACCTACGCGGCGATCTTCCCCGCCGAACCGCTGTGCCTGACGCGCATCGGCTACCTGAGCGATGACGGACTCGGCGCGCTGCCGACCGGCTACGAATGGGCAGACTCCACGTCGCTTTCCGAGCAAGCCGAATGGCTCGCGCAGGCGGCGCTCATGGCGCGGCAGTCAGGGCGGGTGGAGTTGTTCATGGTGTGGAACGTGGATTCGACGGTCTATGATGCCGATCCGCAGGCGGGCTATGCGATTGTCCGCGCGGATGGCGAGTGTATCGCGTGCATCGCGCTCAATGCCGCGATGAGGATGCGCTAAGAAAGAGGACTGAGGACTGAGTAAAGACAGGGCTGAGAGAAAAGCTACTTCTTTAACTCAGTCCTTTAACCTCAGTCCTCTCTTTTACTACGTTTTTGGCGCGGGGGGTGCTAAGTGCAGCAGTCGCCGCGCGAAGAGGATCAAGCCGTCGCGCGTTTCCTTGTCCTTGAGGACATGCCACACGCTCGGCGCGACCGACACCACGACGATCAGGATGATGATCGGCAGCAAATACTTATCGACATCGGGGATCACGCTGCCGAGCAGGTAGCCCGCGAGAGTCACGCCGACGCCCCACAGCAGCCCGCCGATGATGTTGTAGGTCAAAAACTTGCGATACTCCATCGTACCGATCCCGGCGACGATGGGGGCGAATGTGCGCACAACCGGCATGAAGCGTGCAATGATGATCGTCTTGCCGCCATGTTTCTCGTAGAAGTCTTCGGCGGATTGCAGATGCTTCTTCTTGAACAGAGTCGAGTCTTCGCGCTCGAACAACCGCCGCCCGACGCGCCGCCCGAACATGTAGCCGACGCTGTCGCCGAGGATGGCGAATAAACCGCAGCCAATCGCCAAGACGGGCAGCGAGAGAATTTCCTGCGATGCCAGAAAACCCGCTGTAAACAGCAAACTATCGCCCGGCAGGAAAAAGCCGATCAGCAGCCCAGACTCGGCGAAGACGATGGCGAACACGCCAATGTAGCCGATGGCTTTAATTAGCTCTGGTAGATCAATCCCGAACATCCGCTTTGCTCTCCAAGTTCAGTGTAGTCATCATTCGATTCAATGGATCAGTTGCCGTTGGCGGGGTTCACCGGCGCAGTGCGCGGACGCCAGAACAGCGCGAAGATCGGGTTTTTGCCCGACTGCAAGTGATCGAGGAAGCTCACGATCAGGAAGCCGAGCAGCAGCAGCCCGACTGCCAGCGCGAGTTCTGCCGCGCCGAATTGGGGCAGAGTCTCCGTACCGGCGGCAGAGCGATCCCACACGGTACGCAGCGAGCCGATCATGAACCCGGTCAGCGCGGCGATGGTCAACTGCTCGTAGTGCTTGAGCAAGAAGCTGAGCACACGCGAGAACCCGACGATCCCCACCAGCGCGCCGAGCGCTACTGCCCCCAGACTGACGATGTCGAGCGCGCGCACCGACCCCAAGACGTGATGGTATTGACCGAGGATCAGCAGGATGAATGAGCCGGAAATACCGGGCAGGATCATCGCGCAAATGGCGATTGCGCCGCTGATGAACAGCGTCAGCGGGCTGTGATCGGTGGTTTGAACCTCCTGCAAGCCGACCACCACGAAGGCGACGACCGAGAAGAGCACCAGCACGGCGATCACGGCGGGGGTGTAGCGAAGTTTCGCGCCGACCGCGATAATCGACGCCAGCACCAAGCCGCCGAAGAAGGCGAAGACATAGGTGGGGTAGTACTCCAACGCATCGTGCAGCAGGCTGGACAGCGCAAAAATCGCGGTGAGGATGCCCATGCCGACGGCGATCAAGAAACCGAACGGGACGTGCTCAAACAGGTCACGCAGCTTGAGCGAGATTGCCAACCGGATCGCCTTCACGTTGAACGACTTGATCGCGCCGATCAACGTCTCGTAGATGCCGAGGATGAACGCCATCGTTCCCCCGGACACTCCCGGCACAATATCCGCCGATCCCATCGCGAAACCGGTCAAAAATAGGCGTAAATACTGACGCGGCGTCCGTGGACGCCCAAGATCAACTTGATTCATTACGGGTTATTCCCCCCCTATCAGATGCCAACCTCACCCCTGTTTCATTCTACACGACGTAGACCCGTGACAATAGTGAAGCTCTTCATCAAACACTTATCTGGCGTTTAGGTTGCTTCTGTATAAGGCATGACGGCTTTATATGAGGAGATGTGCATGTCAGCGCTGCTCGATCAATTGGCGACTTTTATCCAAGACCTGATCTTGACTCTGGGCTATCCCGGCGTCACTCTGATCATGCTGGTCGAAAATGTGTTCCCGCCGATCCCGTCCGAACTGGTCATGCCGTTCGCCGGGTTTACGGTGGCACAGGGGAAGCTGACCTTCGTCGGCGTGTGGATCGCCGGGACGCTCGGTTCGGTACTGGGCGCGGTCGTGTTGTACTACATCGGCATGGTCTTGGGCGATACCGTGCTGCGCCGGTTGATCCGGCGCTACGGCAAGTGGCTGACCGTCTCCGAGGCGGATTACGACCGCGCGCTCAAGGTGTTCGCCAAGTACGGCGATATTGTCGTCTTCATCGGGCGCGTGTTCCCGCTGATTCGCAGCATCATTTCGCTCCCGGCGGGTGCGCATCACATGCCGCTGCCGCGCTTCATCCTGCTGACGACGCTCGGCTCGGCGATCTGGAGCGGTCTGCTGGCATATGGTGGGCTGGTCTTGGGCGACAACTGGGAGTCGGTCACTACCTTTATCGAACGGTATCAGGAAATCACTGTGATCGTCGTTGCAGGCGGCGCGCTTGTCGTCCTGCTGTGGCTCATCACGTCGCGGATGCGCAGCCGCAGGCAGCCGGTAGTCCCGGACGTCGAGTAAGGGCGGGCTGAGGCGAGCCCGCCCCGCATTTACGGCAGGCGCTTGCCATTCCCATTCGCGAGGTACGGCACGGATGTTTTCTCCAGCACCGTATCGATCAGCCCGTACTGGGCGGCGTTTTTCGCATCCAGATACGTATCGCGCTCCATGTCGCGTTCCAGTACGTCGCGTTCCTGCCCGGTATGATGCTGGAAGATGTCGAGCAGCCGGTTCTTGAGCCGCTGGAATTCGTTGGCGGCGATCATCATATCGGTGACCTGTCCCTGCATCCCGCCGAGCGGCTGGTGCATGTGGATCGTCGCATTCGGCAGCGCGTACCGCTGCCCGTGCCGCCCACTGATCAACACCGTCGTGCCGAAGCTGGCGGTCATGCCGACCGCCGTCGTGCTGACCGGCGCGCTGATCTCCTGCATGGCGTCGTAGATGCCTTCG
>JACSRG010000667.1 GCA_014879865.1 Anaerolinea sp. | reverse complement strand
CAGTGGGCGGCGCGAGTGGTGGGCTAACGGCTGGAGGCATGGGTGTAGCGGTCGCTGGCGGTGTCATTTTGGGGGTTGCTGGGGTACTCCTTTGGGATGAGCTGACACATGAACAGGAGCAAAATGCACCATTTGAAGTGATTGAGATAGAAGAGTCTCATTCAAATGTGGTATATGCAGAAACCGGTGTAACACCTGAAGGCAAGGATATACGCGTGCGTAAACTCAGAGATAATGAAGTGCGACAAAGAGGGCTACATCAAGAGAAAGCTAAAGAAGGATATGGTGCGACAGATGACATTTATGTTGACGGTCAGGATGAAACCTATATTCATAGGCGAGGTGCGAGAGACTCAAGAGGGAGGCTGATTCTTAATCCGTTTCCTTGATTTTAGAACACCACCGGCACAAGGATCAATCACATGTCCTATCCGAATGAAGAAATGCCCTTCAACGCTCTAATCACCCGTCTGAGTCATCAGGAAGCAGGTGTGCGTCAGGATGCCGCACGGCGACTGGGTGAAACTGGAAACGCTGAAGCGGTCGAACCGCTGATCGGCCTTCTCAACGATCCTGACAGTCGGGTCAGAAAGACAGCCATCGACGCGCTGTCAATTTCAGGCGACAGCCGCGCTGTGCCTCCCCTGCTCAACCTGTTTTCCGATCCTGACCCGGGTATTCGTCTGACGGCGGCTGCGGCATTTGTACCCACCCTGCGCGCATTCGCGCTTGATCCGTTGATTCAGCTTGCATCGTCTTCAATCGATCCCCGTGTGCGATCAACCGCGCTGTGGGCACTGCATGAATTTGACCCCGGCATCGCCGTTCCGATCCTGATCGAAGGGCTGAAAAGTCAGGATGGAGAGGTCAAAAGCACTGCTGCCGAAGCGCTCGGCATCCTGCGCGCAACAAGTAGCCTAGATGCTTTGCTGGCAGCACTGCATGACGAGCGAGAGCATGTGCAGACTCAGGTTGCCCTTGCCCTGGGTCAACTGGGAGATGCCAGGGCAATCGATCCCCTAGTCAATCGGCTTGAGCGCGCCACGACAGAGGCCAGATGTCGCATCATTGAGGCCTTGAGTGCGATAGGCGATGCGAGCGCCCTTCAAGCCATCATCCGTTCATTACAGGATGTGCAACCCGCCGTGCGATCAGCCGCAGCACACGCCGCCGCTGCGTTGCAGGATACGAGCGCGATTGAGGCGTTACTCCCGCTCTTGGGAGATGCCCATGCCGATGTACGGCAAGCCGCCGCTTTCGCGCTGGGCAGCATCGCGCACAACGCCGATGGAGTCGTCGAGGCGCTCATCGCAAGACTCGAACACGATATGGACAACGATGTAGTGTTCTGGAGCGCATGGTCACTAGCCAGGCTGAAACACCCTGCCGCACACCCTGTACTGCTGAATGCACTACAAGCGCCCGAAACCTACAAAAGAGCGCGTGCCGTCGAAGCGCTAAGTGTTTTCAACGACAAGCAGGTAAAAGAGAGCATCATCAGAATGCTTGATGACGGGCATTGGCGCGTACGCGAACAGGCTGTGATCGCGCTGAGGGTGTTCGACGGAGGCGATCCGGCTGTGACCGACGCCTTATCACGCATCGCGGAGTCAGACACGAATCCGACTGTGCGGGCGGCGGCACAGAATAGGTTGTCAGGTTATCATCGGCGACCTGATTTAGGTCGATGAGACGCAGATGGGACACAGCGCTCGGTACATCATTATCGGCGAGGCGCACGAACTGTCACACCAGGCGACGTTGTGGAAGACGACCTTGTATCTGGAACCCGCGCCGCAAAGGTATCCTTGGAAGCTCGGTGTGACCGGACGGTCGGAACTCGGCGCAGTCACCCATGTGACGTACTGATTCCCCGTCATCTCCGCTCCCACCCATCCCCAATCGATGGGCGGGAGTATGTCACCACGCTATTCCCGTCCCGCATCCCCCCGCCAAAGTGGAACATATTTCCGACAATATTGTCTCACTTCATGCAGAACTTGTGTGCTACGGTGAGATTGTAACACGACCATTCTATTTTGTGATGAAAAGGATTGACAACACATGCCAACGACCTGGACTTTCCGGATCGACTGGAACAGAGATGGAGATTTCAGCGATCTCCACGAAAACGTCAGCAATCATGTTTTGCAGGCGAACTGGTTTCTCGGTTTCCGCGAACCCTATAAAGATGTAGCCGAGAATTCGGTGCTGACGCTGATCCTGCGTAACGACAGCCGCCTGTTCTCGCCTGAGAACGCGAGCGGCGCACTATACGGCAATTTGCTGCCGTTCCGCACCGTCAAGGTGGAGTCGTATGACGGTGTAACCACCCGCACCCACTGGGTTGGGCGCATCGAAACCATCCAACCTCAGGTGAACGAGAATGGGCAGCGCACCGTGCAGATCGTGGCGGCAGGTGTGATGCATCTGTACACAGCGGCGGAGAGTCGCCTGGTGCTGCAGGAAAACAGGCGCTCCGATGAAATTCTGGCAGAGTTGATCAAGGAAGTCGTGATCCCACCGGCTGGCAATCAGGCCTGGGTACTTGGCAATGCCGGCAGCAGCAATGTCGGACAATCCACTTACATGAGCCATGTCACGATGTACAGCGCCCTGGAAGCGGGCAAAACGACGATCGTGATGACCGGGGACAACTGGGTCAGGCAGGGGGGGTATGCTGACGCTGAAAAGGAATCATTCGATGTTTACCACGCTATCGCCGATGTGGTGGCGACCGAACGCGGACGTTTCTTTATCGACCGTGAAGGCAAAGCTGTATTCTGGAATCGTCATCACCTGCTCTACGATACGCCCATCGGGTTAACCTTTGCGGATACCATGAACGGCATGACCTACACCTACGCCAGCATCGATGGGATGAAGAACGAGGTGATCGTCGTGTGTCATCCGCGCAGCGTCAGTACATCGACGACCGATGTGCTGTGGGAACTGAAAGACGAGATGATCGTCATTGCGCCGGGCAAGACGCGCACGGTGTTTGTCAAGTATCTGGATGAGAAGGCGACCCGCATCGGCGCTAAGGATGTGACACTGACCGAAGTCACGTTTGAGGAAGGCAGCGCGACCGCCACGATCAACGCGAAGGGCAACGGCGCGGAACTCGTGTTCAGCAACAGCAGCGGCAGCGACTATGCGGTCGTAAAAACGGCGGTGGTGCGCGGACGTAAGATCACGACGTACAGCAATATGGAAGCGAAAGCGACCGATCAGACGAGCATGAGCTTCTACGGGCGGCGCACGATGCGCCTGAACCTGCCGGGGGTGAGTAATCTGGCCGATGCCCAGTACATCGCCGACTTTGAGCTGCTGCGTCGTAAGCAGCCGCGCGGTGAGGTAAGCGCACTGACGGTGGTCAGTCACGGCAAGACCGGCGGCGGATACCACGCGCAGCAGTTGGCGCTGACGCTGGGCGATACGGTGCAGATTACGGAAAGCCAGACCGGACACAACCGCAAATACTTCATCATCGGCGAGGCACACAAGCTGACGAAGGGCGCAACGTACTTCGAAACGACGTGGTACCTGGAACCTGCACCGGATCCGGTGGTGGTCGGCGGCACGAATGTCAACCCTTATGCGTGGGAAGTCGGGGATGCTGTGCATGGCAAGCTTGGCGAGACGTCGTATCTGACATACTGATATAGAATAGGAGGTGTACCATGCCAGCACAAATCAATCCCCGCCGTGCCATCACGGTCGATGACAGCGGGACGGTCACACGGCAGCCGCGCCCTGTTCGGCGTATCACTGGGGTCAGCCTGTCCGCACGCGGCAACGCGATCTCAGC
>JACSRG010000737.1 GCA_014879865.1 Anaerolinea sp. | reverse complement strand
CTTCCTGAATCATGCGGGCTTGCAGCGCCTCGCCGCTGAGGGCTTGTGCGCGCTCAACATCGACGTTGCCGACGCGAAACGTCGTCGTTAGCCCCTGTCCTTTGCCCTGCTGACCGCGATTCTCGAATGGAACTCCGGCGGCGGCGGCGACATCCGCATCGCCGGAAGCGTCGATCACGATGTCGGCATGGATGAGGCTGACTCCGCCTTTGGATACCGCGATCACGCCGGTTATGCGGTCGCCTTCCGTAAGCGTTTCGACCACCAACGTGTGATACAACAGCTTGACGCCAGCGCGCAGCGCGAGGGTTTCCCACACAACTTTGAGGGAGTGCGGGTTGTAGGTGATGACATCGCCGGAGCGCCAGTTGGTGCTGGCGCGGATCAGCAGGCGGTCGTGGCGTTCCAGTTCCGCCAGCACATCATCCGCCACACCGCCGACGATCCGCCCGCCGGGACGCCCGTAGACATAAAAGCCGCAGAATGTGTCGAGCACCATCGTGCTCGTGCCGCCGAGGAAGCCATAGCGTTCGACGAGCAGCACCGATGCACCCGCCCGCGCCGCGCTGATGGCGGCGACCGCGCCTGCCGACCCGCTCCCGACCACCAACACCTGTGTGCGATAGCTCGTTTTGGGGGACAGCATCAGGTTAGGGGCGAAAGCCGAGTTCGGCGCTGGCATGGTTCGCGATCTCCTTCGCTTTTTCGGCAAGTTCGAGTGACCGCGCCACGAGTCGTTCGGCAGGTCCGCCCACCGACAGCGCCGCGACCAGCTTGCCCTCGTGATCGAGGATCGGAGCTGCTGCCCCGATGACGAGGGGGTCATATTCGCGGAGATCGAGCGCGTAGCCCGTGCTGCGCACCTGTTCGATTTCGGCGCGCAGTGCGGCGACGTGCTGCGTGTCCAAGTGATATGCGGCGGATACCTGATCGAATAGGTCGCTTGACTCATGCGCGAGGATGACTTTGCCGACGGCGGTTGTGGTGAGCGGACGCGCGACCGAGAGCGGCACGTCGAGCCGAATATCGTGCTTACCGGGCACTTTATCTACGTAGATCGCGTTCACACCGTCGTTCATTGCCAGCGCCGTCGATTCACCGGTCTCCGCTGCTAACGCTTCGAGAAACGGGTGGATCAGCGACACCATGTCAAGCTGAGACAAAATCTGGTTGGCGAGGCGCAGCGCTCCGATGCCGAGTCGATAGCCTTCGCTTGCTGTCTGCGTGACGATACCGCGCATGATCAGCGTGTTGAGAATTTTCTGGACAGTCCCCGGACTGTAGCCCAAGCGGTGGCTGATCTCCGTCGGTCCCATACCGCCGGGTAGGGTCGAGAGCAGATCGAGGATGATGAGCGCGCGTTCCAGAGAAACCACCGTCGGAGAGTCGTCAAAGCCCTCTGCTTTTCGTCTTGACAAGCGATCCTCCCGGTACATAAAAACGGAAATACTGTTTCCAAAATGAGATTATACCGTTTCGTGACTGGAGTGCAAGCGGATGAGGGGATAAAACAAAACTTCCAGCCGCATGAGCGCTGGAAGTTGTTTTAAGGTGGGATTTAGTGATCCCGGTAGGGATCGAACCTACGACAGCCCGCTTAAAAGGCGGTTGTTCTACCACTGAACTACGGGACCTCAAGTGTCATTGTAGCACAGAGTACTTGGTTTTCAACCCGCAAGTGCTGCTTCTAACAGCGGACTCATCGCGTGACCTGTATCCAGACTCACACACCGATCCAACGGGTTAATCCCATTCGCGCCGAGATACCTCACCTGCTTCGACGCGGGATCGTATACGGCATAAGCATCGGCGTAAGGCGTCGTGCCGGTCATGCCTGTGCCGACCCGCACGCGGATCAAACGCATCATGTCCGGCGACACGGCGATCAAATCGAACGGCGCTTCCCATCGGTGTGGACTGCACGTATACCAGCCTTGCGTCAGTAGATTCGTTTCGGCATGTGCTACCGCTATTTCGTTTGGGATTGAATTTGGCTTCTCCCAAACGAAATGCCAATCAATCTTTGGCGCAATCCGATGCGGATCGATAAATTCCTGCGCATACCAGATGCCTTTATGCTGACCATTACGCGCTGGTTTGAATCTCATTGTCACATTTCGATTTCCCACGGGGATTTCATCGACACGTAGATAGTAAATCTCTTCTGTCGCCGGACAGTAAACTGCATAGCAATCGAGCTGATTTAGATCGACGAATTTCGAATATATCTTCTTGGAATCATAGTAGTTGCTGCGGAAACGTAACTCAAGAATTCCTTCGCGTTCCTCCGTGCGGTACTTCACCTGCACGCGGCGGAGAGTCGTCATATCCGGCATGACGGCGATAAAATCGAAGGGCAAATGTTCCGACAGGGGCATACACACGCGGATGTCGTGTTCCATGAGGTGGGCAATCGCCTTCGCGACGGCAAGATCGCCTTTGTCTTTCGTGATATGTGCCATAGCTGATCCGTTCGATGACTCGACTGTGATGATCAGATAGTAGCATATAAGGCGGGAAAACATAAAAACCTCACCCCAAGCACCCAGCGGCGCGAAACGGGGTGAGGTTTGCCAGCCTACACAAGGCTGTTGAGCGCGTCACCTGCCGCCAAGCCGGACAGCACCGCCCCTTCGACGCGCGGACCGCCGAAGGCATCGCCCGCGAACATCAGTGGGCTGGCTTGATCCGCCGCCAGCAGGTAGCGCCCCGGATACACATTCCCCGGCTGCGCGTAGCGCCAGCGCTTGATCTCGACTGCGCCGACGCGCGCGTTGTCGCCGAGGAACGGCATCAGATCGACGCGCAGCGAACGCAAGATGTCGTCGTCGGATTTGTCCCACAGTTGATGGCTGTAGCCGGGACTCGCCTGCATCGTCAGCACGGTCACCGGGCTGATGCGCTTCTGGCGGTTGTCGGCGATCCACGTCACCGGGGCGTGCAGGCGTTGAATCGCGCCGGGCGCGGGCAAATTGACCCACCCCTCGATGTGGAGCAGCGCGGTCACGGAAGGCAGATAGTCGATTTCTTCGAGCGCGGCGCGGTCGGCGGAGGTTAAGACCACGCGCCCCGCGTCCAGCAGCTTGAGCGACTGCGGTACGGGCGCGGTCAGCAGTACGGCGTTGGCGCTCACGCGGTTGCCGTTGGAATCTTGCGCATCCCACCCCCCATCCAGCCGGTTGATCGTCGTCACTTCGACCTTGAGGCGAACATCCAGCCCCACTGCCAGCTTCTTCGCCAGCTCGATCATGCCGCCGTTGATGGCATAACGTGGATGCCCGTCACGCGTGCTAACCAGACTGCCGTCGCTCCAGCCGCGTGACCATTCGAAGGCTGTGCCGTCCGCCAGCCAGCCGTCGAGCAGCGCCTTGAATGCCGGATCGCGCACCGTGAAGAACTGCGCGCCGGTATCGGCAAGCCCGCCAGCCAATTGTCGTGTGTTCATCCGTCCGCCAATATGCTGCCCTTTGTCCAGCAGCAGGACGCGTTTGCCCGCCGCTGTTAGCTGGCGCGCGGCGAACAACCCTGCCAAGCCCGCACCGATAATCAAGACATCCGTATTCATACCGAAACCATCCCTTAAGGACTCAGAATTGGGTGAGTATAACAAAAAACGGGGCGATCTTCCGATCCCCCGTTACGAGTTCTGCGCCAGCCGGTTATGTTTACCGGAACAACTCGCGCACGACGACGTTGCGCTGAATTTCGCTCGTGCCTTCGTAAATCTGGAAGACCTTGACATCACGCATCAGCTTTTCGACCGGGTATTCGCGCATGTAGCCGTACCCGCCGAAGACCTGCACCGCATCGACG
>JACSRG010000164.1 GCA_014879865.1 Anaerolinea sp. | reverse complement strand
GCGCCGCCGGGTTGATCGGCATCTTCCTGATCATCGGCACGATTGGCAAATCGGCGCAGTTCCCCCTGCACGTCTGGCTGCCGGACGCGATGGAAGGTCCGACCCCCGTTAGCGCGATGATCCATGCGGCGGCGATGGTCTCCGCCGGTGTGTACGCGATCATCCGCATGTATCCGCTGTTCGAGGCGGGCGGACATCCGCACGATGGCATTTTTACCGCGCCGCTGCTGCTGATGGCGGTGGTCGGCGCTGTGACGGCGATCTTTGCGGCGACGATTGCGGTTGCGCAGAACGACGTGAAGAAAGTTCTCGCGTACTCGACGATTTCACAGCTTGGGTTCATGGTGGCGGCGCTCGGCATCGGCGGTTTCGTCGCGGCGGCGTTCCACCTGATCACGCACGCGTTCTTCAAGGCACTGCTGTTCATGGCGTCGGGCGCGGTCATTCACGGCATGGAACACGGCGAACATCACGTCCATGCCCACGCGCACGGTCACGGCGATGAACACGGCGAAACGCACGACATGGCGCATTCAGATGCAAGCCGCGTTCAAGGTGTGCACGACGAACACGCGCCGATCCCCGAACCGCACGGTGAGCAAGAAGCCGGAATGCACGACTCGCATGGTGCGCGGGTCGTCACCAGCCACGACGAAGGTCACGGACACAGCGCGGCTATCGGCGATGAGGACTCCGAAAAGGGACATCCGCACTTCGACCCGCAGGACATGCGCAACATGGGCGGTCTGCGCCGCACCATGCCGGTGACGTTCATCACCTTCTTGATCGGCGGTCTGTCGCTGGCGGGCTTCCCGCTGATCACGGCGGGCTTCTGGTCGAAAGACGAAATCCTCGCCGAAGCGTGGAAGGGTACGACCTACGGCTACGGTCCGCACGCGCTGGTCTTCATCCTGCTGGCGCTGGCAGCCTTCCTGACCGCGTTCTACACCATGCGTCAGATCGGCATGACCTTCTGGGGCGAGGCGCGCACGGAAGAAGCCAAGCACGCCAGTCTCGGCACGGGCATCGTCCCGATCACCATGACGCTGCCACTCATTCTACTGTCGTTCTTCGCCATCGTCGCGGGCTTCTACGGCGTCCCGACCGACTTCCCGCTGTTCGGCGCGATTTTCTCGCCGGAACACAACGCCTTCCATCACCTCGTCGGCGCGGCGCTGGTCGTCGAACCGCCGACTATCGCCTTCAACCCGTTCCCGGTGCTCGTTTCGTTCGCCGTTGCGCTCGGTGGGATTGCGCTCGGTTGGTGGGTGTACTGGCGTAAGCCGCTGGTCGCGGGGCAGGTTGATCCGCTGGTGGGCGTGCTGGGTCCGATTTACCCGGTGCTGCAAAACAAGTACTACTTCGACGAACTGTACACTGCCGTGTTCGTCAAGCCGTCGCAGTGGTTCGCCAAGAACGTCGCCTACGAGTTCATCGACAAGGGCATTATCGACGGTTTCTTGCATCTACTGGCGCGCGTGTTCACGTGGATCGGCGACTTCCTCAAGACGATGAACATGTGGTTGATCGACGGCGTCGGCGATGGTATCCCGGAACTGCTCGGCAAATTTGGCGTGTACTTCCGCCGCTTGCAGACCGGGCGCGTGCAGACTTACATGCTGCTCTTGGCAATCGCCGCGCTCTTGATCGGCTTGATCTTCGCCCTCTCGACGGGCGTCTTACAGGCGGCTCCGTAGGGGAATAAAACATGACGATTTTCGGCTTCGATATTCTCTCGTTCTTGGTATTTGCGCCCGCGCTGGTGGCTCTGCTGCTCGTGCTGGTGCCGTCCGAACAGAAAGCCGTCGCGCGGATCGCCGCGCTCGGCTTCTCGGCGGTCATCGGCGGCGTAGCGGCGGCGGTCTTCTTCGCGTATAACGCGACGGCAGCCGGGCAGCAAATGACATATCAAACCGAGTGGTTCGAACTACTCGGCGCATCGTGGCACGTCGGCATCGACGGAATCAGTGCCTCGATGGTACTGCTGACCGGTTTGCTCACGCCGCTGGCAGTGCTGATTAGCTGGGAAATCGAGGATCGCGTCAACATGCACATGGCGCTGATCCTCTTTTTTGAAGCGGGCTTGTTCGGCGTGTTCGTCGCGCAGGATATGATGGTCTTCTTCCTGTTCTACGAACTGACGCTCGTCCCGATGTTCTTCATCATCAACCAGTGGGGCGGTCCCAATCGCAAGTACGCCTCGACCAAGTTCTTCATCTACTCGCTCGGCGGCTCGTTGGGGATGCTGCTGGCGATCCAGTTGATCGGCATCACGGCGGGGACGTTCGACATCCCCACGCTGACCGGGGTGCATGACCTGTGGATCACGCTCTCGCGTCCCGAAGGCTTGTTCCTCGGTATCCCGGTGAACACGGTCAAGGGGCTGGCGTTCCTCGGCTTCTTCATCGCCTTCTGCATCAAAGTGCCGGTGTGGCCCTTCCATACATGGCTGCCCGACGCACACGGCGAAGCGCCGACGGCGGGGTCGATGCTGCTGGCGGGCGTCATGCTCAAGCTCGGCGCGTATGGCTTCCTGCGCTTGGTTATCCCGCTGTTCCCCGATGTGTGGATCGGCGAGATCAGCATCCTCGGCTTGAACACCAACATGGCGACCGTCTTCGCCATCCTCGCGCTGATGGGCATCATCTTCGGCGCGTTCGCGGCGCTCGGTCAGAACGACATCAAGCGCTTGGTGGCGTACAGCTCGGTTAACCACATGGGCTTCGTCGCGATGGGCTTGGCGGTGGCAGCGCTCGCCTACGGCGAACAATTCGTCAACGGCGCGACCAACATGACGCAGGACGCGATCATCGCTACGAACGGCGCGGTCTTGCAGATGTTCAATCACGGCTTAAGCTCGGCGGGCATGTTCTTGCTCGCAGGCGCGATTTACCACAAGACGCACACCCGCGATCTCACGCAGTACGGCGGGCTGTGGGTGAAAGCCCCGATTTACGGCGGTATTTTCATCTTCACGAGCATGGCGAGTCTCGGTCTGCCGGGGTTGAACGGCTTCGTGAGCGAGTTCCTCGTCGTGCGCGGCTCGTGGGCGGTGTTCACCACGCTGACGGCGCTCTCGATGATCGGCTTGCTGTTCACGGGCGGTTACATCCTCAAGGGCATTCGCTCGGTGCTGCACGGACCGTTCAACATGCACTGGCGCGATTACAAGCTGGAAATCGACATGCGCGAGTTCATTGCCATTGCGCCGCTGCTGGTCTTGATGCTGATCACCGGGCTTGTGCCGAACTGGATTTTATCGGTGATCAACGCTTCCGTGACTCAATTCTTCGGCGGATGAGGACGACACAGACATGACTATCGAGTTTCCCGTATTAAGCCTCATCATCTTCATCCCCATCATCGCGGGGGTGTTGATGCTGTTCCTGCCGAAAGAGCAAAAAGACCTCGTGCGCGGGCTGGCGATTGCCGCCGCCGCGTCGGTCTTCATCCTCTCGCTGTTCGTGTATTTGAACTACAACGCGCAGGTCGAGACGCTGGCGACGGCACAAGCCAACCTCCTCGCAGATGCGGGCAGAGATGGCGACCTGCAAGCGTTCAATTTGGATGACTACGAACTCACGGCGGCGGGCAGCACCCGCGCTGCCGCCGGCACGAGCGTCGCCACACAGATGTACAAAGATGGCATGGCGTTCGAGGAATACGTCGAATGGCTGCCGCAGTTGGGCATCGCCTACCACGTCGGCGTGGACGGCTTGAGCGTGCCGATGGTGCTGCTGACCGGCATGGTCGCAGTCGCGGGCGTGCTCGTGTCGTGGCGCATCGACGACCGCACGCGCGAGTTCATGGCGTTCTTCATGCTG
>JACSRG010000736.1 GCA_014879865.1 Anaerolinea sp. | reverse complement strand
CCACGCCCGCCCATATCCGTGCGCACCCACCCCGGATCAAGCGCGATAGCGGTCATCCCCCAACGGCGCACCTCTGCCGCCAGCGAACGCGTGTACATCGTCAGCGCCGCTTTGGTTGCCGCATACGTCGCCGCGCTGCTGTCCGTCTTCAATTCGAGCGAAGCATATTCCGACACGAGATTGACGATCTTGGCGTTCGTGCCGCGCCGCAGCAGATCGAGGAAGCGCTGCGCGATCAACACCGGCGCGATGGCGTTCACCTTGAACACGTCGAGCATGGCGGACTGCTCGAATGTACCGAGCCGTTCGCCGTTCTCGTTGGTGATCCCGGCGTTGTTGATCAACACGTCGAGGGCGTCCGTCTGCGCCTTGACCGCGTGATAGGCGCTCTCGATGCTGGCAGGATCGCTCACGTCCAGCGGGATGATCGTCACACGTACGTTTTCCAACCGCTTGAGCGCCGCCGAGGGCTGGCGGCAGGTGGCAAACACGCGCTCATCCTGTTCAGCGTACTGCCGTGCCAGTTCTAAGCCAATTCCCCGTGATGTCCCCGTGATCAACACTCGCCGCATGACTGCCTCTCCGTGACTTTGTTTTCCCTTCATTGTACGCGCACCTGCGTCTGAACGCATGAAGGTGTGCTTGCTTATTCCTCATATGAGTTTCATAATTGCAGAGTCGATCAAACGGAGCCGCCCGATGAATAGTACCGTCGTATCGGACACCATCTTCATATCGTACAGCCGCCGTGACTGGGACTCTCACGTTCGCCCGCTGGTCGAACGTCTGCGGCAGGCAGGCTATTCCGTGTGGGTCGATCAACATCTGCTGCAAGGCGGGCAAGACTGGCGCGACGAGATCAATCACGCGCTCGATTTGTGCGGACGCATGATTTTGTGTGTCTCGCCGGACGCGCTCGAATCGAAGTACGTGCGTCTGGAATACCGCTACTTCCTCGACGAGAACAAGCCGATCATCCCGATTATCTGCCGCGAAGCGAAATTGCTGCCGGAACTGCGCGTGCTTCAGTGGCTGCCCTACGATTTCGACGCTCTGATCGGCGTGCTCGGCGCGCCAACCGGCGTACCGATGAGCACATCTTTTGCCACGTCCGGCGGCGACCCGGATACGGTCGTGATCAAAACCCCGCCGCCGACTATCGCCCGTACGCGGATCACGTCCGCCAACGCGGCTGCCACGCGCGACCTTGCGTCGCTGCGCGGGCACGACAAGCCGATCAGCAGCCTGTCATTTTCGCCGGATAACCGCACCCTCGTCTCTGCCTCAGCGGACGGCATGGTGCGCCTGTGGGATACCGAGTCTCGGCGCGAACTCGTCAGCATCGCCAATCGCGACTCGCTCTACGACATCGAATACTCGCCGGACGGACACACGCTGGCGGCGGCGCTCGGCGCGAAGTTCGGCAACACGAGCAGCCTCGTCCTGACTGATGTCGCTTCCCGCCAGCCGATCTTGACCTTTGGCACGCACAACACCCGCCTGTTCGAGATCGTCTTCTCGCCCGACGGCGCGCACATCGCCTGCGCCTGCTGGGATCACCTCGTCACGATCTGGGATATCGCCTCCGCGCAGCAGATCGCCGCGCTGGCAGGGCATACCGGCACGGTGTCGTCGGTGGTCTACTCGTCGGATGGTGCGCACATCGCCTCCGGTTCTTGGGACGGCACGATCAAGTTGTGGGATGCCGACACGCACCACCTGATCGGCACGTTCACCGGACACAGCGATCAGGTCAACAGCATCGCCTTAACGGCGGACGGGCAGCGCCTTGCATCGGTCTCCGCCGATCAAACCGTGCGCGTGTGGGATACCCGCTCGTTCGAGCAGGTGATCCCGTTCAATCAGGGCGTGCCGGTGTGGTGTGCCGCCTTTTCGCCGGATGGCAAGGTGCTGGCGACCGGCGACATGAAAGGCGCGATCAAGCTGTGGTGCATGACCGACCTGCGCGAACTGGTGACGCTCAGCGCCCATCAAAAACCCGTCCTCTCGCTCGACTTCACGTCCGATGGCGCGATCCTCGCCTCCGGTGCGCGCGACGGCACGATCAAGCTGTGGGGCATTGGCTGAGCGCGCTGTAAACTGTGAAAATGAGACGCTCATATGACGATTCCCCTACGCTCGGTCTGAGAACGCGTGAATTGAGTATAATTTAAGGAGTGATGTAAAGGGAATCTGGAGGAATTTGGCATGTGGCGCAAAGCACTAATCGTCGTCTTGCTCCTGTCGTTCACTGCGATTCTAGCAGTGCAGCCAGCGGCAGCGCAGAATCCGACATGGATTGCATACTACTTCAACAATACCACGCTGGAAGGCTCTCCGGTACTCACCCGGAACGAAAACAGCATCTCGTATAACTGGGGTGTCAACGCGCCGGTTTCGGGACTCAACGCCGACAACTTCTCGATCCGCTGGGCGACCGATGTGTCGCTCAACGCCGGGACATACCGCTTCTACGCGCTGGCGGATGACAATATCCGCATCATTTTCAACTTCGGCTTGACGCCGGTTATCGACACATTCCAGTCGGGGATTGTCGGGCAGTTGGTCACCGCCGATGTGAACGTCCCGGCGAACGGGGTGTATCACATTCAGGTCGATTACCGCGAACTGACCAATAACGCCTTCGCCTACGTCTCGTTCGCGAATCTTGCCACCAACCCGCAGGGTCCCGGCTTCCCGGTTCCGGGCACAGGCACGACCCCCGGCGGTACGCTCCCCGCGTCGGTCGCCACTGCCCCGTGGACGGGTCAGTATTACGCGAATGGCGGTCTACTCGGTGATCCCGCCGCCATCCTGACCGAAACCAGCCCATCGCACTCGTGGGGACAGAGCGCACCGCTCCCGTCGATCCCTGCTGACGGCTTCTCGGCGCGCTGGACGAGCGTTCAGACGCTCCCGGCAGGCACGTATACGGTCGCCGCGCGGGCGGATGACGGGGTGCGCGTGTTCGTCAACGGCGTGCTGCTGATCAACCAGTGGGGCGCTGCCACCGGACAAACCTACACTTCGACGCTGTCGCTCCCGGCAGGCGCGCACACTTTCCAAGTCGAATACAACGAGCAAACGCTTGACGCCTACATCGAATTCAGCGTCTATCTCGCGGGGACAGGCGGCGCACAGCCCACACAAGCCCCCGTGCTGACGGGCGCAGTCGCAACCGTGACCGCTTTCCGCCTGAACGTGCGCGATTTCCCCAGCGCGACGACGGGCAACGTGATCACGCGCATCAACCGCTTCGAGCAGTACCAGATCACCGGGCGTAACACGGATGCGACGTGGTATCAGATTCGCTTGAGCAATGGCGCGCTCGGTTGGGTCTCCGGCGGTTTCATCTCGATTGCCAACGGCACGAATATCCCCGTGGTGACCCCCGGCACGACCACGCCGCCGACGGCTGTTCCCGGTCAGACGACGGGCATTGTCGGCATCGCCACGCCGTACACGCTCAATATCCGGTCGGGTCCGGGCACGCAGTTCGCGCGCATCGCCCGCCTACCCGCCGGTTCATCGGCGTCGGTGGTGGGACGCAACACCGCGACCCAGTGGTATCAGATCAACTACAACGGCATCGTCGGTTGGGTGAGCGCGACCTATTTCGCCCTGCCCGCCGGTACGAACACCAGCAGTATCCCGGTCACGGGTTAAGAACGTTTTTGTGTAGGGGCAAGGCGCACCTTGCCCCTACCCCTCTCCCACGCAAGTGGGGAGAGGGGAGAAATGCTAGGCTGTGTCTGCAAACTCATTGCAGACCTCATCCCCCGTCCCCTTCTCCCTCAGGGCGAAGGGGTGAAGTCCCTCTCCCTGAGGGAGAGGGATTT
>JACSRG010000671.1 GCA_014879865.1 Anaerolinea sp. | reverse complement strand
TGCCGCCCACGAACGGCGCGCTCTCGCAGGAAGTCCTCAACGCGCTGAACGAGGCGATCATCACGGCGGCGAACGAGAACAACATCCCGGTGATCAACGTCTACCGCGCGCTGAATGAACTAACTGGCAGCGGGTTGGACAATACCGGGTCGCTGAGCGTGTCGCCGAACGGCGGCGGCAGCCTGTCGAACAGCGACGTGAACACCTACGGCGTCAACCGGCTGAATTATGTCATCCTGCAAACGCTGACCAGACTCCGCACTAGCATCTTCCCGTAAGCATAGGTATAAAGGACTCCATCGCCTGATGGAGTCCTTTACTCTTGGCTATGAAACGCTTCGCACTACTGTTGATTGTGATTCTGGTCGCCCTCGCCGCGTGTGACACCGCCGACACTTCAACGCTGATCGTGTCGCTGGTGGTCGATGGGCAGGAACGGGCGTATCCGCAAACCACGCCGATCACCGTCGGGGAATTTCTCCGCCAAGTCGATGTCGAACTGGGGGCGCTCGACGACGTGACCCCGCCGATCTACACGCAGATCGGCGACGGGATGCGCGTCACCGTCGTACGCGTGAGCGAAACCGAAGACTGTGAGACGCGCGAAATCGGCTTCCACGAGCGGCGTGTGCCCAATGAAGGCTTGCGTCCCGGCGAAGAACGGGTCGCGCAGGCGGGTCAGAGCGGCACTGAGGAAACGTGCTACCGCGTGACCATCCGTGATGGCGTCCGCCAAGAACCGATCCCGATCCGCACGACGATCATCACTGCCCCGGTCGATGCGGTGATCTACTATGGTCCGACGGGAGAACTCGACCCCGTGCAAATCGGCGGGACGCTGGCATATATCAGCAACGGCAACGTGTGGATCATTCGCGGGAGCAGCACCGACAAACGCCCGCTGACGACGAGCGGCGATGTGGATAATCGCGTCTTCGCTTTAACCGACGACGGGCGGCAAATCCTCTTCAGCCGCGAGTCGAATGATGAAGGCGTCTTCAACCGCCTGTGGCTGATCAACGACTCGCTTGGCGTCGGCGATGCTGTCCCGCTCGTGCCGGAAAACGTGATCTCGGCGGATTGGGTTCCCGGTCAAGAGAACACCATCAGCTATTCGACGGGCAACGAAGTCAGCGAAGCCCCCGGTTGGCGCGCCAACAACGATCTATGGACGATGCGCATCGACACCAATTCCGGCGACTCGCTGAACGCGCGTCCGGTTGTCGCCGCGTCGAGTTCCGGGCTGTATAGCTGGTGGGGCACGGTCTTCGAATGGTCGCCCAGTGGGGAGCAGTTGGCATGGGTGCGCGCGGATTCGATGGGCTTGGTCGATCTCGACTCCGGCGTGTTCAACACGCTCTTGAGTTATCCCGTGTTCAATACGCGCCAACCGTGGTCATGGCGGGCGAACGTTTCGTGGTCGCCGGACAGCCGCTTGATTCTGACGACGATTCACGGCGCGCCGATTGGCAGCGAATCCGCCGAAACCAGCCCGGCTTTCCATGTCGCCGTGACCGACGCTGTCGGCACATTCAGCGCGGAAGTCGTGCAGAATGCAGGCATCTGGTCGAAGCCGCAGTATTCGCCGCTGATCGGTGAGAACGTCGGCTATCTGGCATATCTGCGCGCGCGTGACCTGTCGAACAGCATCAGCGGGAGCGCCGAATACGATCTCATCGTGGCGGATCGGGACGGCAGCAACGCCCGCGTGCTCTATCCCCCACCCGGTCAAGCCGGAATTACTGCCGACGCGCCCTTCTTCACATGGAGTCCTGACGGGCGGCAAATCGCATTCATTTACGGCGGCAATTTGTGGGTGGTCGATGTCGAGTCGGGCATCGCCAACCAACTGACGCTGGATCGCGGCGCAACCCGTCCGGTTTGGACACGATGAGACGCGATTTCCTCATCGCCCTCGTCGCCCTCGCCGCGCTGTGCGGCAGCCTCGTCGCGGCAGGCGGGACGATCCGCGAGCGCGATTTACGTCTGCGCGGCTACGTTGACCCGACGCAAACCGCCGAACTCCCGTTTCGTGTCCCGCGGCTCGGCGTGAATGCCGAACTGATGCTGTACGATGCAGATGAACTCGGCGCGCAGTTCGATTTGATGGAAGCGGCGGGCGTCCACTGGGTGCGCCAATTCGTGCCTTGGGACGAGATCGAAACCGCGCCCGGTGACTATCGTTGGTCGGTGTGGGATGCGATCATCGGCGCGTTGAACGGGCGCGATCTCGAACTGGTCGCCGTGCTGATGAACTCACCCGCTTGGGCGCAAACCTCCACGACGGACACGACTCCAACCGCGCCGCCCGACGATCCGGCGGTCTTCGCCCGCTTCGCGGCGGCATTCGCGGCGCGCTATGGACAAACGATCAACTATTATCAAATCTGGGACGAACCGAACCTGACGGCAGCATGGGGCAGCCGTGAACCGCGTGCCGCCGAGTATGCGGCGCTGCTGGCAGCAGGCTACGACGCGATTCACAGCGCCGACGCCGATGCGACGGTGATCGCCGCTGCGCTCGCGCCGACGGTCGAAAATACGCTGCTGAATATCAGCGACGTGCTGTACTTGGAAGACCTGTACCGCTTAGGCGCAGCGGCTTTCATGGATGCCGCCGCCGCCAAGCCGTATGGCTTCGACCTGCCGCCGGACGATTACACGGTTGACGCGGACGTGCTCAACTTCTCGCGGATCGTGCTGCTGCGCGAGATCATGCTCAAGTATGAACATGGGCGCGCCGCGCTGTGGGCGTCGAATTGGGGCTGGAACAGCCTCCCGGCAGACTGGACGGGTGCACCGTCGCTGTGGGGCAGCACGAGCGATCCGGTCGGCTATACGCTGGGGGCGCTGGATCGCGCGGATCGGGAATGGGCGTGGCTCGGCGGGATGATTTTGCAGCACTGGCAGCCCGACGCCGCGCCAGATGATCCCGTGTGGGGCTTTTCTCTGCTCACGCCGGAGGGCGACCCCACCCCATTGCTGAGCGCGCTCACAAACCGCCCCCCGGCAGCCGCCGCATTCAACGGGCAGTACACCCCGGCGAATGCCTATGCCCGCTACAGCGGCGTGTGGACGTTCGGCGAACTCGGCGCGGACATCGGCTGGATCAACGACAGCCAGCTTGACTTCGATTTCGTCGGGTCGAGCGTGGCGCTGCTCGTCCGGCAGGATGATTATCTCGCCTTCCTCTACCCGACCATCGACGGTCAGCCCGCGAACGCCGCGCCGCGCGACCCGAACGGGAACGCCTTCATTAACCTGAAAAGCGGGTCGCTGCTGCCCGAACTCAACCTCGTCCCCGTCGGGCGCGATCTGCCGTTTGGCAGCCACACGCTGCACATCGTCGCGGATCGCGGGTGGGATCGCTGGGCGCTGGCGGGCTTTGCCGTCAGTTCCGGCGATCTCGCCGCGCCGTACAACCGGCAAATCGGCGTGGCGCTGGTCACGGCGCTCGTGAGCGCGGTCAGTGCGGGGATCGCCTTCGCGCGGCTCGACTGGTCGCCGTTGACGCGCCGCCTCGCCGGGGTCTGGCGCGCTTTAGGCGGAGTCGGACAGTTGGCGATCAGCGTGATTACGTCGCTGGCGCTGATGGTCGGGATGCTGCTGACGTGGGGTGACGCTGTCCCGGCACTGTTCCGCCGTGAACCGATCCAGCTTGGGCTGGCAATCGTCACCGCCGGGGTGATCTACGTGCAGCCGCATGTGATCCTGACGGTGATCGCGTGTCTCGTCCTGTTCGTGATCGTCTATCATCGCGTCGATCTCGGCTTGCTGCTGGTGATCGTCTACGCGCCGTTCTTCCTGTTCCCGGTCGAATTATGGCGCTTTGCCTTCCCCATGTCCGAA
>JACSRG010000596.1 GCA_014879865.1 Anaerolinea sp. | reverse complement strand
GGCTGCGTCGTATTGGTGTTGGTAGGCGCGGTCGTACGGGTCGCGCTCGGCTGCTGTGATGCCGCGAGGGTTAGCTGGGTCGCTGTCGGATCAGGACAGCCGCCGCCGCGCAGTGTGCCGGGTTGGGTGGGACACTGATCGACCTGATCGAGAATGCCATCGCCGTCGCGGTCAAGCTCCAGTGTCGCCGTTCTGGTTGCGCTGGGGCGGGGTGAGGCACTCGGTGTGACCGGGCAGCCTTGTGTTTCAGGGGAACCCGGTTCAAGCGGGCAAAGATCGGCGTCGCCTGCCAGACCGTCGCCGTCGATGTCGGGGAGCGGGGTCGCCGTCGGCAGCGGACAGCCACCGCTCTCGACGGGACCGGCTGCGAGCGGGCACAGGTCTTCACTATCGCGGATGCCGTCGCCGTCTGAATCCGGGCAGCCCTGCGTTTCAGGCAGACCGGGTTCGGTTTCGCACACATCCTGCGGGTAAGGCACGCTGTCGCCGTCGATGTCAAGGTACGGCGCGAGGCACTGCACGAGAGTCGCATCACCTGCCGTGAAGCGCAGCACAAAGTCGTAGTACTGGCGCGCTTCCTCATAGGGCGCGGGGACGCTTTCTAAGAAACGTGCTTGGGTGTCGAGTTCAAGTAAGACGCGGCTGCCGGGATCGATGGCGGTCGCGTTTTCGCCGGGCAGGGTATACGAGCACAAGCCGGGTTGATTGGAGTAACAGGTAAACGCGACCTTGTCCGTATCACGCTCAACCGCCGGGTTTGGCGGAATCTGGCGCACGGCTAGGCACTCGCTGCGCGCGTCGAAGAGGACTTCCCGGTTTTGCACGGGCTGCACGCCGAAACCGTCGTGCTGAAAGTCGCCGATATTGGCGAACATATCGCCGGTCTGGTAGATGACGGCACTCGCGTTTTCTGCCCCCGCCGTATTATCGACCCGTGCCAGTTCGAGGAGTGTCCCGCCCGGTACGAAGAAGTTTATCGGGTTGATTAAGCGCGTATCACCCTCCAACCGCTGCCCTTCCACGACCATATGGCTGTCATCCGGGGAAACGATCACCCCGCCGGAGAAGATCGGGACGGCTTGAGCGCTCAGGAAATACTGAATCCCGACCTGATTCGCTGCCACGCTCGTCGGTCGGAGGGTGGGCGTGAAGGTCGGAGATGGGCTTGGCGTGGGCGTAGAGGTGAAAGTCGGCGGCGCAGTTGCCGATAGCCCGAACACGATCATCTGGTACTGCGTCTGTGTCGTCAGCAGGGTGTCGTTGCGCTGCTCGGACTGGCGCAGCAGGAACAGGAAGAACAGCAGGATGATGATGACGACGAGCAGCGAGAGGCTGAGACCGGCGCGCTGCCGCCGTGACAGCGACGACACGACCACCGCGCGGCGGCGCGGCGACGGTACGAACACGAGCGACAGCGAGGTGTTGTCCTGCGGGTTGTAAGCTGCCGCATAGCTCATGATCGCTTGCCCGGCATGTTCGACCTTGTCGTCGAGCGCATAGCGAACGAATTCCTGCTCGACCGAGTAGGGACGACCGCCGTTGGCTTGGACGTTGAACAGCCCGTCGGACGTGACGACGATGGAGTCGCCTTCCTTGAGTTCTAAGCCTTTTTGTCCGAGGCGGAAGGCGCGGCGGCTGCTGACGAACGGTCTGCCGCGCTCGGCATAGAAACCGATATCGACCTGCACTTCGGTGTTGACCCCCACCGCGCGCGTGACGAAATCGGCATTGGACAGCTTGGTTGCTTCTTCCGGGGACATCTGCCCGGCGTAGAGGTACTCGTTGCCGAGTGTGTGATCGATGTTCAGGCGTACCGAACGACCATCGCGCAGCAGGTAGATGCGGCTGTTGCCGACGCTGGCGACGTACATACGCCCATGCGGCGATCCGTCGCTCAGGTTGATGACGACCATTGCCAACGTCGTCGTTCCGGTGCCGCGCAGTTCACTGTAGACGACGCTGTTCGCCTGCTCGACGGCGCTCACCATCAGTTTGGGGATATTCGTCCCCGTGCTGATTTGCAAATGATCCATGATCGCCCGCGCCGTGAGGCGGGCGGCTTTCTCGCCCGCATCGCCACCGCCCGCGCCGTCGCAAACCAGCGCAAGCTGAAGCTTCAGCCCGCCCGCAGTCGTGATGACCGCGTCGGCGGCGTAGTCTTCCAAGCGTTCGCGCGTGGCGATGTCTCTTTCAGAAAATGCGGTGATCTCTGGTGGCATAGTGTCTCAAATCATGCAAGTCAACGGTCGTCAAAGAGGACTGTAGTCATCGCTGACCTCTTCCTCGTCATCGACGTAGCGAATACCGAGCAGTGGGCGGAACAGCGCTTCTGTTCCCGACACCTGTGACTGGTTCATCTGGGTGGACGTCATCGACCGGGTGGAGTTGCGATGGACTATCGTCGTGGGATCCCACAATTCGACGATGATGTTCTGCGTAATGCCCACTTCTGACCCAATTGGGACGATCACATCCCGTTCGACCGGGATGCGTTCACCGTTGACGAACACACCGTTTTTCGACTTCAGATCGCGGATCGTGAATTTCCCGCCCCGATGGATGATCATGCAGTGGCGCGGGCTGATATACGGCTCGGCGATCACGTAATCACACGTGTCGCCGCGCCCGATGACGAATTCATCGCGCATAATCGGGACTTCCCCGGCGGGCAGCCCCTTGATGTTGATCATTCGACCGACCAGCTTGTTTTCGACCGGCGCTGGCATGTCCGGCGGTGCTGCATTTGGTCGGTTGACGGCGACTGCGTCCGGCTGACCGGCGTCCGTGTCATATTCGCCGGATGTGCCCGGATAAACCGGCTGGCGGCGGCGTGTGCGGCGCAGCGAAATCAGCATGAGCACGATGATCGCTACGAGGAACAGGATGATCCCGGAGAACAGGTAGACCACCGGGGTGCTCTCAATGCTCAGACTGGTGGGCGTGGCGGCAGCCACGACGGTCGCCTGAGGCACGAGGGTGTGCGTTGGCGACGGAAGTGGCGTAACCGTCGCGGTCGGCGGGGTGGTGGGCTGCGGGGTTGGCGTAGGCAGAGGCGGCAGCGCTGCCACCGTCACGCTGCCGTCGCGGGCGGCTGTTCCGCTCAAGCCGAGCTCGTCGGTGACAGTTACGACGAGGCGGAACGCGGTTTCTGAGTCCGGTAGATCGAAGCGGTCAAGCGGCAGGGTGATCTCGAAGTTGCCCAAGCCGTCAATGTCGGGGTCTTGATCGAGCGCCGAATGCAGCACGCGATCATCGTCCGCGCCGAGCAGTTCCACACGGACGGAATCGATTTGCCGATTGATGTCGTCGGGGAAGACGACGCGCGCGCTCAGTTCGTAGGTATCCACGTCGAAGGCAACGTCATCACCGGCGCGGCGCGGGGTACGGCGTAGATCGAGGCTGCCTGCCGCCAATTCGACCTGCGGCGGGGTGAACTCGCGCTGGTAGGTGAACGCGGCGTCAATCTGCTGGTCGGCGGCAAGCTGTACGCCGAGCGTGACTTCGGGCTGCGTATCCAGATCGCGCCGCAGCGGGCGATAGCTCAACGTGTAGGCGCTGCGGCTGCTGTTGAGCGCCTCGAAGGCGAGATCAAGCGTGCTGAGGGCGCGAACCTCTGCGCCTGTTTCGATGAAACGCCCGTTAAGGTTGTTGACGAACAAGCCGCCGCCATTCGCGGCGAACGCGCGCAGCTTGGCGGTCGAATCGTCGCGGAAGCGATGCGCCTGCACGACGTTCAGCGGCACGTTGAGCGCGGCAAACCCGCCCGCGATGCTTGGATCGTCGGCGGCGACGAGGTATGACCCGACCAGCAGCGCTTGAAAGGCGCGCGTCGGGTCTTCGGTGAGTTCCGTGCGCACCCGGTCAAGCGCGCCGCTCAGCACCGACGTTAGCGGCGAGTAGAGTGTCGAGGCAGTGAAGCCGTCGATTAAAGTGCGGATGCCGTCAAGGTCGGCGGGTTCAAACGATTCGACGAGATTCGAGCCGAAGATGTAGAAGACGACTTCGTCGCCGGGACGGTAATACGTATCGAAGTAAGCGCGCAGCGTCGAACGAATCAGGTCAGCGTCGGATGCGTAGCCGAGATTGACCATGACCGTCAGCATCATCGGCGCGGTTGGCTCGGCGGCGAGGCGGATATTCTCCGCCGCCTCGCCGATGCGGAAATTCGCGGTGGTCAGCAGGTCATAGCGCGGCAGACCCGCCGCGCGCACGAGGAATTCGAGCGTGACCTCTTGACTGGTCGCCAGTGGCGGGGCGAGAAAGATCAACTCGCCGCCGTCGCCTGTCTGCGCGGCGGTCGGACTCAGCGCGCAGAGCAGCAGCACGCACAGCAGCAGCCAGCGACCGTGATGCGAGAGTGTCAAGCGTAATAAGCGGAGCATAGCGTTCACAGTCATGTGCTACTGCCCTCCCGGATTCGGGAAAGCACCTCCCGACGATCCCGGCGCAGGCGTTGGCGGCGCGGCTTCCAGATAGAATGTACCTTCTTCGCCTTCTGCCGTCCACCCGACCACGCCGCCGAAATTGATCTGCCACCAGCGCAGTTGATCCTCGGTGTCGCACGTCGGTCCGGCGACGACCAAGAACTGCGAACCGGGAGCCATTAGCGCGACGACCTGCCCCTCCGATTTGCTCGGCGCGGAGCGGACGCGGTTGGGCAAACCGCCCGGTGTCACGATTGCCTGCATCCCGATTGCCATGCGCGATGGCGTCGGCGATCCGGGGCAGATGTCCCCGTTCGTGCCGGGGAGCGTCGGGAATGGGGTGATGGTCGGCGTCGGGAGGATTTGCGGTGCGATGTCCACGTTATCGGGGATGGTATCCCCGTCCGTATCCGGGTTGATAGGATTCGTCCCGTTGGCGACCTCGTCGCCGTCACTCAGACCGTCGCCATCCGTATCGCGGTTGAGCGGATTGCTGGCGTACACGCGTACTTCGTCGCCGTCGGTCAGCCCGTCCTCGTCGGTATCGGCGAGATTAGGATCGGTTTCCAACTCGGCTTCGCGCACGTTCGGCAGCCCGTCGCCATCCGAATCGGCTAGGGCGATGGCGGTTGCCGTCGCTGCCACATCGGTTGCCGCCGCCAGCGCGACCTGCGTTTGATTCGCCGCGTTCAGCGCCGTGATCTGCGTGTAGCCGAAGATCGCCACCGCGATCAGCCCGATGATCAGCAGCAGGCAGCCGCCAAGCAGCCAACCGGGAATCAACGACTGCACGATCACCTCACCCTGTGCCGACTGCGTGCCGCCGTAGGCTTCGGCAGGCGTCGGGATGACGGTCATTTCAAACGGGTAGGTCTTGGGTGCGCCGAGCAAATGCCGCCGTTTGGACAGCACGCGCACCGGGAAGATCTCGTTTTGACCCGGCGCGAGGGTGTACTGCTTCGCCTTGAGGTCGAATGTCAGCGCCTGCTCCCGATCACGGGCTTGCAGCGTGTACTTGCCGAACGAATTGGCGCTGTTGTTGATCGTCACCTGCACGTATCTGCCCGCCGGAATGCGCTCCGGTTCCATGTCCACGACATAGCTGTAAAACGGCTGAATGTCGAGCGAACACTGGATCGATGGCGAGACAATCCCCTGAGCGCGCGCGCTGACCCGCACCTCGAAGGCATGTTCGCCTGCCGTGCTGTTCGCATTCATCGGTGGATGAAACGTGACCGAGGTAGTATTGCGGCTGTTGGGCAGCAAGAGCAGCGGCTCTTTGGGCGTGGTTGCCCACGCCGCCGGTAAACCGATCAAATCGACGCGGAAATGATCGACCAAGTCGCTGCGGTTGACGACCTCGATGGGCATGGCGACCTGCGTGCCGGGAGTCACTTGCAGGAACGGCGACTCAATCGTCACCTGTATCCGCTCCGGCACGAGCGGTGGATAAGCGGGCGCTTGTTCGGCATCGGAGACTTGCGCGGCGGGCAGAACCGGCGCGCCATCCGGTTCGGCAGTCGTCGGACGCTCGATGCGTACCCAGTACCCGCCCATACGCACGGTATCGACCGGATCCCAGATTTCGGCGATCCCGTTGATCAAGCGGTAGCTGCCGAGAAACGTGCCGTTCTTCGAGCCGAGGTCGATAATGCGGTAGACGCCGCCAAGCCCGACCTCGATGCGCGCGTGCTGGCGCGACACGCGCTGATCATTGAGCAGAATATCCTGCCCGTCGCCGCGCCCGACCGTGAGGACGCTGCGATCCATGGGGATCGCGCGCGTCGGGTTGTCGTCACTGTAGAAGACGAGCAGCGCGTGATCCGGGTGAGCGCTCGGCGCGCGCGTCGGCTGCGGCATCTCGGCGATAAGCGGCGCGGTCATCACGGCAGTGATTTGATTGTCGATTTGCAGCAGCGTGCGCCCACCGCCGCGATCCCCTTCGAGCGACTCGCCGATCTCGCTGCGCTGGAGCGCGCGCGCGACCTCAATCGCCGTTTGATAGCGGTCGTTCGCCTTCTTCTCCAGCATCTTGAGGATGATCATCTCAAGTTCTTCGGGGATGTCGCCGCGCGTATTGCGCAGCAGCGGGATCGGTTCGCGGGCGTGCATGCGGATCGCCTCGGACATCGAGCGCGGTTGGTAGGGCGGCTTCCCGACCAGCATCTCGTAGAAGACGACGCCCATCTCGTAGATGTCGCTGCGCATGTCGATGCGTTCGCCAAGGCACTGCTCTGGCGATGCATACGGGTAGTGGACTTCGGGCTTGTCCGACATATACAGTTCGCCGTTTTCAGATGATTCGGCGACCGTAAATTCGGTCAGCACGGGGACATGGCGCACAATCGGACCGATCACGGGGTTGGGACGCAGCACGATTCCCGTGGGCGTCAGCGCGCGCTGGATCATGCCCTGCTGATGAGCGTAATTCATGCCCTCGGCGATCTGGATCATCAGGTAGACCGCTTCGGACAAGCTCATCTGCTTGTTCGCGCCTTTGAGCTGGTTGATGTAGGCGCGGAGCGAATTACCCGTGATCAGCTCCATCACCATGAACAACTCGTTATCGACGCTGTCGTAGGACAGCACCCGCACGATGTTCGGGTGTTCGAGACGGCTCAGCACACGCGCGTCTTGCAGAAAGCGCTGCTTGTAGGTTTCTTCCGCCGCCAAGTTCGGGTGCATGATCTTAAGCGCGACTTCGCGATCAAGCGGTAGTTCAGTCGCCTTGTAGACGGCGGCAAGGTCGTTTTGTCCGAGAAAGCGGTCGATGCGGAAGTTCTTGATGCGCTTACCGACCAGACGCCGCGAGTCTTTACCCACATCTGCGTTGATTGCATTGAGCAGGTGATTGCCGCGCTCGAACTTCAGCCAGTAGTTGCCGAGGCGGACGATTTCATCTCGATCCCACAGGACATGTGTTTGCGGGACGAGCAGCGTATCGCCGACCCATGTGCCGTTGCGCGATCCCCGGTCAAGGATGAGGATCGTGCCGTCGGGTCGCAGTTCGATCTGCGCGTGCGCGCGGGAGACACGTTTGCCATCCAACTGAACGTCTTGATCCTCGCCGCGCCCGATGGTGAGTACTTCCGATGACAACCGGATGACCTTCATCGGGTGATCTTCGCTGAAGAACACCAGCCGGTCGCTCGATTGGAGATCGACGGTCAACGGCGGTGGAGAGTAGACCGGCATCTCTTCATCCAGCGGCTTGATCATCACGACGGTGGCGTTTGCATCATCGTCGAAGGCTTGATCATCCGTCAGGCGCGGGACTGCCGCGATCAGCGAAATCGGCACGACACGCTTAAGCTCATATTGCAGCCAGTAATCGCCGATGCGGACGACCGTCTCCGGCTCAAGCCGCAGCGTCTCGCCCGGTGCCAGCCGCTTACCGTTCGCCCATATACCATTTTTCGAACCGCTGTCGCGCAGATAGTATTTGCCGTCGATGGCGCGTTCGAGCGAGGCATGGACGCGCGAAACATCGCGCCCTTCCAGCATCACCTCGACTTTGCTCGACCGCCCGATCTCCACCCGATCTCGATCCAACTTGAAGGTGAGCATCGGTCGGTTTTCGCTGAACAGTACCAGACGGTCGAAGCCCAATTGATCCGGCGCGATTTGCGGCGGGGTGTGCTTGGGCGGTTCTGTCCACGCAAGCAGCGCACTTACGTCGGTGGGAATCGAATCGCTTTCGGCGGGCGGGCGTTCAATCGGCGGCGGTACGGGCGTGGGCACTGGCTCGACGGCGATTACTTCTTCAATCGGCGCTGGTGGCAGTGGCTCGGAAGTCAATGCCTTGAGTTCAAGCTGCATCCAGTAATCACCGATGCGCACGAGCGCGCCGGGGTTCAACAATACTGGTACATGCGGTTCAAGCCGTGTTTCATCGACCCAGACGCCGTTGGTCGAGCCGCAGTCGCTCAGGTAATATCTGCCGTTCGGTTTGCGCTCGACCTGCGCGTTAAAACGCGAGGCTTTGCTGCCGCTGAGCACGATGGTGTTGCCCGGATCGCGCCCGATGTCAACGACCGTGTCGGCAAGCGTAAAGGTGAACGGCGACTGCTCCGGGCTGTAGAAGACTAAACGGTCATGCTCAGGATCGCCTGCCGGGATGGGATAGCTCAAGGGGAGCGTCATTGGCAGCGGCGCATCCATGACCGCCGTCGCGATGTCCGTCTTGAACTGATCATCCGGCGAGTCGAAGCGCGGCGGTGCGGGCGGTGGCGGCGGTGTGACGAACTCGCTCACCGGGCGCGAGAGGATCGGGCGCTGCAACCCTTGCAGCTCAAGCGCGAGTTCTCCGGCGGTTGCGTAGCGCCGGTTGGGGTCTTTGTTCAGGCAGCGCAGCACGATCTGTTCGAGATCGGCGGGGTAGCCAGTGCGCAGCGACGAGGGCAGGGGGAGCGGTTCGCGCCCGTGCATCCGTGCCGCTTCAGCAATCGACTTGGGATTGAAGGGCAGCCGACCGACCGAAAGTTCGAACAGCATGATGCCGAGCGAGTAAATATCGCTCCGATGATCGATCCGCTCGGCGAGGCACTGCTCCGGAGACATATACGGGTACGTGCCGACGGGCTGCTGATCGGTGATCTCGCTGGCAGTGCTGACGGTCAGCTTCGCCAAGCCGAAGTCGGTCAAGATCGGACGGTAGCTCAGGCGCGGCGCGTTCGCTTCCGGCTTGAGCAGCACGTTATCCGGCTTGATGTCACGGTGGATCATCCCCTGCGTGTGGGCGTAATCCAGCGCCTCGGCAAGCTGGCGCGCAACTTCGATGGCTTCCGGGTAATCGACGAAGCGCGATTCCTCATTCAGGCGTTTGACGTACTGGCGCATACTGCCGCCGGGGATCAGTTCCATGACGAGAAACAGATCGCCGTTGATGTTGTTGAACGTCAGCACGCGGATGATGTTGGGATGATCGAGCCGCGCGGACGCACGTGCTTCTTGCAAAAATCGCTGTTGAAAGCTGCTGTGCGCGGCGAGATGCGGATGCATGATCTTGATGGCAACCTGACGCTGCAAACGCAGGTCGGTTGCCCGGTAGACCGCAGCCATCCCGCCCTGACCCAGCATCAAGTCAATGCGATAATGCTCAATCGTGCGTCCGATCATCCCGTCACGCATGTGTTACTCGTCGCCTTTGCGTTCGACTGCATTCTGCTGGATGGTGTGGGTAAGTTCGTGCGCCAACAGCCGTTGACCATCGCCGGTCTCCGGTTTGTATTCGCCTTCGCGGAAGAAGATGTCGCTGCCCGTCGTGAAAGCGCGCGCGCCGACTGCTTCGTTCAGCTCGGATGCTTCGCTGCCCGTATGGATGCGCACGCCGCTGAAATCCGCCCCGAATGCGCCTTCCATCGACCGCTGCAAATCGGCAGACATGGCGCTGCCACCGCCGCGCTGTGAATCGATCCGCTGCTCGACGGACGACGTGACGTCGAAGCTGCCGCCCATCGCCGCCGCCGATTTGGTCTGGACTTCTTCTTCGTCCTCGACGCGCTGCGCAATGTTCAGGTCACGTTTGCCTTGAAGCATGTCTTCTTCTTCAGGCTCCGCCTCACGCTGGGCGATGGTCAGGTCACGTTTGCCTTGAAGCATGTCTTCTTCTTCAGGCTCTGCCTCACGCTGCGCAATGGTCAAGTCACGTTTGCCTTGAACCATGTCTTCCTCTTCGGGCATTGGCTCGCGCTGGACGGTTTGCATGCGCTGCATAACCTGCTCGGCGACAGCATCGGCTTCGCGCTCGGAGGCGTTGTCCGCAGAGGTCACGGTCAGCTTGGTCTGGATGACGGTGCCGGATTTCATCAACCGCTGCACCGCCTGATTGCCGATCAAGCCTTGCAGCTTCAACACCGGATCGGACACGTCCGGGTTGGCGCTGTTTTCGGTCTTGCGCGGCGGTTTGGAATCGATGCGCCGCTGGTCGTGCATATGTTCCGCCATTTTTCAAATCTCCCTGACTAGGTCACTTCGAGCATATACGATGCGAACGCAGGGCGCTGGGAGTTGATCAAGCGATCAGCAACCTCCGCACCCAACTTGATTTTTGACTGACTGAGCGGCAGTCGGACGACGAAATGGCAAGGCACGGTTTCGCTGATTTCCGGCGTCACGTCGAAGTAGAGTTCCAGCAAGCGCTGAAGCCCCATGCGCGTGCCGCGCCGGAGGAACAACCAGCCCAGTTGACGCACGATCTCGCGCTGACGGGCAACGGGCAGTTCGGGCAGCAGCAGCAGATCGAACCAGCTTGACATCCACGCCAGCCACTCCTGCGGAGCGGTGTCCGGCGAGAGATAGAAATCGAAATTGTCGATCATCCAGATAATCGGGTTCATGATCGACTCGAAGATCAGCAGGAAGCGCCCCAAAAACTCACTGTCGGAGTAGATCGCCGGGAGGTACTGAAGCCACGTACTCTGATCATAGGGAATGCCGGGGACGTAACCCGGACGCGATTCCAGTGCCGATGGACGTTCGACGGGAACGACAGGCGGTGCGACGACAATCGGCGCGGCGTACAGCACGCGCACGAAGCGGAACAGGAACGGGCCTGCGCGCAGCGTATCGCCTTCGTGGACTTCTTGCGCTACACGCGGCGGGATACGCGCCTCGTTGAACCAGACGCCGTTGCTGCTGTTCAGGTCTTCGACCAAGTACGCATCGTCCTCGCGCCACGTGATGCGGAAGTGCTGGCGGCTGATTTCGCGATTGTTCAGGACAAGGTTGTTGTCCGAACCACGCCCGACCCGCAGCCCCTGCCGCCCGACGATGATTTCCTGCTCATCCATGTCGGGTCCGGTCACGAGGAATACCGCTTTGATCTCTTCCATGACGGCTTAGTCCGCGATAATCGTGTGCTGGAAGGAAACGACGATCCCCTGTGGGGGCAAACGAACTTCCTGCGACTCCGCGCCGCGCGTGAACTGCCGCTTGTCGTAGTTCACCGGATACAGCTTGACCGAACGCACGAAATTGACCCCCGGCACGGAGAGCAGCACGGCATTCAAGTCCGAGACGAACAGATCGCGCCCGAACTTCCAACCCGTGCCATCGACCCCGCCCGTGAGCGGATTCACGAACTCGAACAGCCGCTTTTCGACATTGGCGCGCACTTGTTCTTTTTCGTACAGGTCGCTCACGCTGATGCGGACTTCGCTCTCGACCCACTGATAGGTCGGCTGTGTGATCTCCATTAGCGTGGAGAGCAGTCGGCGGTCGTCGAGATATGCCTGCACGGTTTCACGGAGATCGGCGGCAAGTTCGAGGCTTTCCGGCGCGATGAAGCCCGTCATGCGGGGAATCTGCGGGATGAGCAGCACCTTGATCTCGCCGCGATTGGTGAGAGGGGGTTGCAAGCAGTACGCCCGTCCAATGCGACCCGGCGCGGCTTCCAGCGCCAGATACTCGAAGTCGGCGGCGGTTACGGCGCGTCCAAGCGACCGCATGAAGTGCGGCACGCGCAGTTTGGCGCTTTCGAGCGACTCGGTATCCATGCCGCCGCGTGCTGGAAAGCGGTTAGATACGCGGCTGACATACGGGATCGCCGTCTTCATTTCGTTGATTGTGCCGACCGCGACGTTCCCGGTCAAGCCGCCGCCGTAGCGATAGCGCGTCATAATCAGGAGCGCATTCTTCGGCGGCAGCGCGCCGTAACGGCGCACCTGACCGTCGCGGAGCGGCAGCGCGGGACCCAAGCGAACTTCGCCTGTGTCACTGTCGATGGTGTAATGCCGGTCATTCGGCATGGAACTGGCGAAATCGGTCACTTCCTGCCAGCGTTCTTCCCGACCGTCGTCGCGGCGCACGAGCAAGTATTCGTTGCTTGACCGCGCGATTAATGGGCTGTGCGCAAGGTAGAAGATTTGACCGGGAGAACCGTCGGAGCGTCCGAGGACTTCGCCCGTGACCACATCGACGTTGGTCGCGCCGATTGTTCCGCCCCAGCTTCCGACGGAGACGCGGCGAATACGCGGGCTCACATTGTAGCGGCTTTCCACCGTCATCGAGTCGAGGCGACAGCGCAGCCAGAAGATATTGCGATCATTGCGAACGGCGCGGCGCAGTTGGGGTAGGTGCATCTTGATGATGCCGCTGATGTTCAAGCCGAGCGTCGTATCCTCTTCGACCACGACCCGTGTCCAGTTCTGCGTGATGTCCGTGCCGAGGACTTCCCACACATACGGGGGATGCGTCGGGTCGATACCCGCGCCTTCTGCCGTATCAACTTCCAGTTCGACGCCGATCAGATGGTCGCTCAGGTCAGTTTCGAAGCCGAGATAAAACGCATCGTCGTTGGCGGGTGGGTTCGATGTAAAGGCGACAAACGCCTCGTAGCCGTTCATGACGCTTTCGGCAGAGAACTCGTTAAAGGTACGCTTGGCGTCCCCACTGATCGAAGTCATCACCGAAGCTAACTGCGGCACTTTGATCGCCAGTTCCCCATCTGTCGTGAAGACGATGCCCGTTTCATTCTCGGTGCGCGTGGTCGAGACCTGCGTACCGTTCGGGATCACGAAGGTGTCGGGCTGCGGTGTGCTTAACCAGAAGCTGACGCTGGTGCGGGCGGGTTCGGCTTCTTGCAACCGCATCCCGATCAGCTCCATGAACTTGACAAAATGCTTATCGGGAACACGGTTGAGCCGGTACAGCACAATGTCGGTCATCCATGCGAACAACTCGATCAGTGTGATGCCGGGATCACTCAGATTATGATCGGTCCATTCGGGCGCGTAGAGTGGGATACGCGCCCGTGCTTCTTCAACCAGATCGTTAAACGTGCGATCATCTAACCGGGGTGTCGTGAAACCCATAATCTACTTTTCACCGGGGTACTAGATAGTAAGGAAAAACGAGACTGCGCGGGTCGTATTGCCCCTTAATTTGATAAGTGACCTCGATCCACATTTCGCCGAGTTCCGTGTCACCGGGACTCACTTTGACATCTTGGACGTTGATCCGGGGTTCCCAGCGCAGCAGGGCGTCACGCACATAGCGCTCGGCGACTGCGGCGGTTTCATTGTTGACCGGATCGAATACCAGCGAGTGAATTTCGCACCCGAAATCCGGGCGCATTACCCGCTCGCCGGGAACTGTATAGACAATCGTGTAAATGGACTGGCGCAGCGCAAGGTCGCCGGAGACCAGCGCGATCTGGTTGCGATCACCAAGCTGGAACGGAAACGCGAGTCGACTGCCGATAAAATCATCCATGATCACCATTTCTAGTTGATATTGACAATCGCGCCCTTAAGGTTTGCCGGTCCTGTCGATTTCAAATCAAGTTGGCTCTGTGCCTCCACTTTGACCTGCATGCCGGTGATTTCGACATTGCCGGTTGCTTTGAGCGTTAAATTCTTGGTTGCCTCTACCGCAATGTCGCCGCTGCTGAGGATTGTGATTTTTTGAGTTGTGCCGTCGATGACGATCTTGATCTTGCCGCCGCTTTCGATGATTTCGATGCCTTTTTTGTGTCCCGCGCTATCTTCATCAATGAACCGGATGACATGCCCCACTCGTGTCTTCAGCGTGCGTATTGAAGTTTTGCTGGCGTTCACCGCCTGCTGCTCAGCGGGTTTATCTTTGCCGTTCCACACCCCGCCGACGACGTACGGATGGTTGAAATCGCCGGACTCGAAAATCACCACGACTTCGTCGTTGACTTCGGGCAGCCATTGAATACCGCGTTCCGGTCCTGCACCCGGCGCGATGACCCGCGCCCATGTGCTGGTGTGCTCGGTCGTCAAGGTCGGGAACTTCACCTTCACCCGGTTCATATTGTCCGGGTCTTTCGTATCGGTGACGATGGCGGAAACTGCCCCGTACCAGCGGGAGTCGCTAGTCGATACTCCCGTCACGAGGTCGGCGACCTGACGCGGTTGGTTGCCCTCGATGGTGAAATGGGTGTCGTAACCGGCGCGCGCATGGTAGATATGGCGGGTTGATGAGACGAGGTATTGACCGCCAAATCGCTGTCCGATGTCGCTGATCTTCACGGTGACGCCGGGCATCAGCTTAGGTTCGCCGAAAGCGATTCCCTCGGCTTCCGCGAAGCGCTGCCCGATTTGCTCCGCCAGCGATTTCGCCAGCTTGTCGGCTTCGGCTTGACTATCCAGCGGTACGCGCTCCTCAAGGAAGGTGCTGGACGAGTACGCTGTGCCCTTGGTGGCTTGTGATTTTGCGCCGATCTTGGCAATCGAACTGCCCGGTGTGCTTTCGGCGACGATCTCGCGCTTCATCGCCACGTTCCAACTTCTGACCTGTACCTTGCTGACGTGGTTGACTGACGAGATCCGCGGACGAAAACTGCGGAGATTGGTGCGCCATTTGAGCTCAATGGGATCGGAAGCCGCCGGAGCATCGAAATTCAGCTTGTTGTCATCGCCGACCCAAATCTCAAAGCTATTGCGTAATGCCAGCGTTTGGATAAAAGCAAGGTCGCTGATATTGTCTTGAAATACGTGCTTACGGACGGCGGTCGTCGGTCCAAGCTTGCCAGCGACAATCCCCGCCGCACTGACGATTCTCTTGACTATGTCGCCATCGGTGACATTCAGGAAGGTCTGGGTATGCGTCATAAGCAGACGATGCCGAACGTCGTAACCCCGCACGACCAGCATGGCGACTGCATCCTCGTTGAATTCGGGCTCCAGCGCCGTGATCTCGCCCCGGAAGATACGCGGCACTTGGCTGCCGCGCCCCATCGAGATTTCGACCGTTTTTCCAACTTCAATATTTTCGTCGTCGATCATGTCGAAATCGTCGTCGTTGAAGCGCAGCGTGAACATACTCGGCATATGAAGCGAGTTCTCGACCTCTGCCGAATACAGTAAATTCATCATAGTCGGCGACAAATCGCTGCCGCCGATCTTGATGAAGATCTGGTCGATATGGTTCTGGCTCTGAGTCATAAAGGCTGTGCCATTATCTCGTTCTTAAGGTGGTGCCGGTCGGCACGCGCATCGGGTTGTCGATATTATTGGTTTCGGCGATCTGCCGGTAGTCCGACGGACTGCCGCCGCTGTTTGTAGCAACATGATCGAGACGATCCCCCTGACGCTTCTGTGTCGTGTTGGCACTTTGCGTGCTGTTGGACTGCGACCCGGTTTGCGGTGCGACTTCTTCCGCGTCCTCGTACTGACGCAGGGTGATGTTCACGGTGCAGCGCAGCGGGATACCTTCGTTTGTGAATAGGGTGAACTTCTCCGTCATCGACGTGATCACGGCTTTGAAGTACAGGTTTCCCCACTCAAAAGCGACTGTCGGCGGCTCACCTTTGTTGGAGCGCCGGTTCTTCTTGCTTTGATCGATCATCATCATCGCCCAGAGCGGCTTCGTAAACGCGCGCACATCGGACTTTTTGAGCTGGTTGTCGAAGTAGAGCGTCAGCGAGAGAGTTTGCGCCCCACCTTGACCGAATGACACGAGCGGCACGTTGCGCCCGGATGGTTCTTTGTCCACCCAGTTGTTCGACTTGCTAATCGTATATTCGTATGGATTAAACATGAAGTACACCACCTGTTGGGGCTTCAACAGATTGGTGATTTTTGCGGGTTTGAGATCGCCCCGGGTTGTCATCTTGTTTTTCCCTTGTTACTTTCCGCCGCGTTCAGATTCGATCCGCAGTCGATCTTTTAGCATCCGGTAGACATCGCGCGCCAGCATTTCTAGGTCAATCTCCTCCTCGTCGTCCTCGGTCACCACCGCTTCTTCTTCTGTCTCTTCCGCTTCGTCAACGCTGGTGCCAACTACACGCTGGATCGCTGGCGTCGGCGACGTGTGGGACGATGGCATTGTCACGTGCGGCGCATCCGCTGACCGGGTGCTGGGTACAACCCCCAGTGCTTGGAGCGCGGTATACACGTCTACCTGTGCAGGCTCAAATGACTCGTCGTCGTCATCGCTCCACATCTCCGGTTCGCTTGGCGCTGTGCTTCCGCCAGTTGAACGGTTGACCAAACCCGCGTTCGCCAATGCCTGAAAGACATCGATCGGTTGTTCCGGCAGTGTGCCGTCTTCGTCGTGACTTGAGAGCGTGTCAGCGCTTGGCGGCACTGCGGCAGTCCCGGTTTTCGGGACAAGTGTTTCAAAAATCGACGACTCTTGTTCAGCCAGCGCGGGGACGCCGACATCCGAGTTAATCGGTGCCGCCGTGTCCGCTGCCGGGTAAACGATGCGCGCCCCGGCATCAGGCGTCGGCAGCGATTCGCGCTGCGCAGCGACCTGAGTCACCGAGCTCGGCGGAATGGATGCTTCAACGACTGCCGGTTGAACAGGTGTTGAATGCGACTCGTGAGACTGTGCTGCTGCCATCGACTCACGCTGCACGACCGGAGACGGGCTAACCGCCGCTTGTGGAACAGTGGTTTCGGCTGTAACCACTTCAGGCGCGGGCGTCATGATCACCTGCGACATAGGCGCTTCAATGGAGGAGGGCTCGACAGAAGCGAACGGTGACGACATTGGCTCAGGTCTCACGCTCGCCGGAGCAGCAGAAACATCTGCTGGCAAATTGCCCGGCGCGGCGGGAGCACTGGCGCTGACCGCAGGCTGACTGGTGCTCGTGAGCGAGTCGATTGTAACCGACGGCGCATTGGACGAGTTCATAGGCGATAGTGCCGCCGGTTCGGCGATAGCGGGCAGTGCGTCAGGCGGCATCGGCTCACGTTGGAGAATGGGCTGACCGGCTGCGCTTTGCACGACGCTTTCGCTTGTTACAGTGCTTTGCGGCGCGTCTGGCTCATGCTGCGCTCTGACCTGAGCCGGGTTATTTGGAACATCCACGTTGATCGGCGTTCTTACCGCAGAGGGATCGTTCGTTCCGGTCACTTGTGGCACGACTATCGAAGGCTCACTGCCTGATGAGGCGTCGAGCACGGTCAGTGGGTCACGCTGTGCAACAGGCAGACTCGCGCTTGAGGGAATGGTCAGCGGTTGCTGCGTCTGCTCTTGCTCCGTGACGGTCAGCGGTTCACGCTGCGCGACAGGCTGATTCGCGCTAGGCGGCGTGGTCAGCGGGTCATGCTGTGCAACAGGCAGACTCGCGCTTGAGGTAGTGGTCGGCGTTTCAGGGACGGACGGCGGTAGCTGCGTCTGCGCCTGTTCGGTAACGGTCAGGGGTTCGCGCTGGGCGACGGACAGACTCGAACTTGAGGGCGAGGTCAGCGGCGCAGATTGTGCGGTGGGCAGACTTGCACTTGAGGGCGAGGTCAGCGGTTCAGGAATAGACGGCGGTAGCTGCGTCTGCGCCTGCTCAGTGACGGTCAGCGGTTCGCGCTGAGCGACGGGCTGATTCGGGCTTGGAGACGTAGTCAGCGGTTCAGGAATAGACGGCGGTAGCTGCGTCTGCGCCTGTTCAGTGACGGTCAGCGGTTCACGCTGTGCGACGGGCTGATTCACGTTTGGAGACACGGTCGCCGGTTCAGGGACGGACGGCGGTAGCTGCGTCTGCGCCTGTTCAGTAACGGTCAGAGGTTCACGCTGCGCGACGGGCTGATTCGCATTTGAGGATGTAGTCAGCGGTTCAGGGACGGACGGCGGTAGCTGCGCCTGTTCAGTAACGGTCAGGGGTTCACGCTGTGCGACGGGCTGAGTCGTGCTTGGAGGCACAGTGAGTGTTTCAGGGACGGACGGTGGTTGCTGCGTCTGCGCCTGTTCAGTAACGGTCAGCGGTTCATGCTGTGCGACGGGCTGATTCGTGCTTGGAAGCACAGTGAGTGTTTCAGGGATGGAAGGCGATTGCTGCGTCTGCTCTTGTTCAGTCACGGTCAGCGGTTCACGCTGTGCAACCGGTTGAGTTGTGCTTGGAGGCACAGTGAGTGTTTCAGGGACGGACGGTGGTAGCTGCGCCTGCGCCTGCTCAGTGACGGTAAGCGGTTCGCGCTGCGCGACCGGTTGAGTCGTGTTTAGCGGCACAGTGAGTGTTTCAGGGAACGATGGCGGTAGCTGCGTCTGCACCTGTTCAGTAACGGTCAGGGGTTCACGCTGTGCGACGGGCTGATTCGCGTTTGGAGACGTGGTCGCCGGTTCAGGGACGGACGGCGGTAGCTGCGTCTGAGCCTGTTCAGTAACGGTCAGGGGCTCACGCTGTGCGACGGGCTGAGTCGTGCTTGGAGGCACAGTGAGTGTTTCAGGGATAGACGGCGGTAGCTGCGTCTGCTGGTGTTCGGGAATGGTCAGGGGTTCACGCTGTGCAACCGGTTGAGTTGTGCTTGGAGGCGTGGTCAGCGGTTCAGGGACGGACGGCGGTAGCTGTGTCTGCGCCTGATCAGTAATGGTCAGGGGCTCACGCTGCGTGACCTGCTGATTCGCGCTTGGAGACGCGGTCAGCGGTTCAGGGACGGACGGCGGTAGCTGCGTCTGCACCTGTTCAGTAACGGTCAGCGGTTCGCGCTGCGCGACGGGCTGATTCGCATTTGAGGATGTAGTCAGCGGTTCAGTGCTAGACGGCGGTAGCTGCGTCTGCGCCTGTTCAGTAACGGTCAGCGGTTCGCGCTGTGCGACGGGCTGATTC
>JACSRG010000734.1 GCA_014879865.1 Anaerolinea sp. | reverse complement strand
GCACCGAAACGGGCAATGCACGCCGCCGCCCGTTCCCCATCGAGTTCGTTGGCATAAGGGGTAACGTTCCACGCTTTCGCCGCCGCTTCGAGAAACGCACCTTCCCCTGCAAACGGATCGAGCAGTCGCACGGCGGGGGTGGCGGGAGCGACGAGCGACAAGAGTGCTTCATAGTGCTTGAGGTCAATAGGCAGGTAGCCCATGACCATTTTTGACTCGGCACGCGCCATGAGCCTACTCCTGAAATACAAAAAGCCCCCGTTTGAGCGGGGGCAGCGAGCGTTTGATGGATTGTGAAGGGGTCGCCGCGATTTATGGCAGCAGTTCGAAGTAGTCCGTATGAGTGGGGCGGATGATCATGAAGTCACGTCGGTCGAATGTGCAGATGCGGGTGATTTCGAGTCGTTCCGCCAGCGCCGTGAGGCAGCAGTCCACGAAATCGAGCGGCACATCCTGATAGATATTGAGGATGTCAACAGCGCGGGTATAGTCGCTCGTTGTCAGCGAGAGAAACGGCGTCGACTCAGTGAGCAGCAGGCGAGCATATTCGCCTGCTGCTGGTGTGCCGCCTAAGCGCTGCAGGTTGTACATTGCTTCGACGAGAACGACATCGGGTATGAGTAGTCGGTCTGTTGTTGCCGCCGCGAACGTCTTCGCCTTCGTGTGGTTGCGGTCGCGCGGATAGCCAATGGCGATGAGGAAGTTGGCATCGACGAGAACATCAGCCATCGCTCTCGTCGCTTTGTGTTCGCTCCCACTGCTCGCGCAAATGCCGCTCGAATTCATGGCGGCTGTTCACCGACGCATCCGGGTCGTCGATCCAGTCAATCGCTGCTGCTTCCATGCCTTCCGCAACGGTCAACGCCCAGTTGCCACCGCCGACCGGGGCGTAGCTGTTGAGAATTTCCCCAAGCAATTGATTGCCTACATCGTCGATTGTGCGTCCCTGCTGCCCGGCGAGCGCTTCTAAGCGTTCCACCAGATCGGAACGCAGTGTAATTGTTCGGTCAGTCATCGTCCGAACCTCCTCTCACTTTCAGACAGATTATAGAGCATTTACGGTAGGCAGATGAGATTTTGCTCCAATCCGCCTGTGATGAGCCGTGTCCACGCATCGACATCCAAATCGACACTGAGCAGGTCGATTCCGCCTGCGGAGCGTGCCTTACGGACGAGCATTGCCCGTTGTCCTGCCTCGTACAGGTAGGCTGACCAGTGCTCGAATACTGGGATATTCACAAGCTGCATCACATGATGCTTGAGCTTGGCAACGGCTTGGGCTTCACTGGTGCGAAAGATGAAGGTGGTCGCCTTGCCGCCGTAGTTCGGTGTGACTGCCCAATCATGTACGAGGATCAGCGAGGCGAACCGCGCTTCGGGAAGGTAGTGCAGATAGGGGTGATACATGCCCGAATTGCCCTCCCCGGCGGTGAGTTCGACGGCGGGCGCATCCGGCGGCACGACCGAGACCTGATCACCCTTTGACAGCTTTGCGCGGATCGCTTCTACGCCCATACGCGGACCTGCCATGTTGACGTAGACGCAGATGCCCTCGTGAACCGCGTAGCCGAAACAAAACACCTCCCCGGTGATGCTGCCCGTCAGCTCTCCGACATACGCCTGCTCGATGCGTGTGATGCGTCCGGTCGTGAGCGATGCACCCTGCACTGCGGCGATAGGCTCTGCCCTGACCGAGTGAATGGCAGTCTGCACCGCGTCGAGCGGTTCACCGTTGGCAGGCATGGGAACGGGCTTGAGGATGCGGATACCTTCGGTGCGCTCCGCTAGCGCGGGCGGTTGCTCCTCAGTTTGTGCGATAATCGGCTCGTCTTCATTTTCCGTGACAGTTTCCTCAACGGACGGCTGCTGACCGTATTCGATCATTGTCCGCTTGATCTCAGCATCTGTGGGAGGCAGCATTGCGCCAGGTGGAACAACTGCGCCACGCACGATCTTGATGCCGGGGATCGGTTCATGCGGCGTGAGTTCGCGCTCAAATGACCAACAGATGCCGATCTGCTCCAAGTCCACGTCGTAGCTCCAGCCGTGCTTGGCGTTGTGCTGGTACAGCCGCACAATCTTTCCGCGTGTTCCGGTCGGGATCGGTTTACCATCCGCCGTCTCAAGTTCGTGACGGGCGTAAGCGGTGTCGTGCAGTGCAAACAGTCGTGGAGGCGGTTCGACGATAGGAGGAGACTTGATCTGCATCCCCAGAATGGCGGCGGCTTGATTGACTGTGCAGGGTTCGTCGGTGAACGGCACGCTTTCAACGAGCGCATCGACGGCGGCGACCCGCTCTGCTTCTTCAAATCGCCACTGCTGGTTGTAGATCGCGTAAACGGCTCTGTTGTGCTGCAATGCGCTGAGGATCGCCGGAAGCGGATTGCCCACACGAGACTGCGGCGGGAGGTCGAATACCCAGAGGGCTTTTGTCTCTCCGAAGCGGTTGTCCATCGTCGTTCGCGTGGCAAACACGCCATTTTCACCCTTCACGATCACATCGCCGTTCGCGGCGCGCTCTTTGCCGATGATTCGTCCGCCGAAGATCGCCAGCAGTGGCGACTCTAGGTCTTCGTCGGAGGCTTCGGTATCAGACTGCGTTTCACTCGTCACCAGCGCCCGGATCGCGGTGGGCAATTCCGCGCCGATGTAGTACCACTGTTTGCGGCGGGAGCTGAAGCGTGCTCCGTACCGCTTGAGCAGTTCCCGATGAGGATAGGTCTCGCCACTTAACCACCACCACGGCTTTTCTGATGCACTGCGCTGGCTTCTCTCGGCTGTGATGCCGCTTACCACTGTCTTGCGTTCGCCCGTCGATGGGGACGGTGGACGAAAGCCCGTCGGATCGAAGGTCGGACCAACACGGTAGCCGGGTTCGGTGTAGTTGGGATGGCTGCTGTCGGGGAATGCCCACCACTTTTTCTCCCGCCACAGAAACACGCCGGCCCGGTGACTCTGGCGTGTGATCTGTTCCGCCTTCGCCAATTCATCTGCTGTCAATGTAAGCAGGATGTGTCCATGCCGCACGACGACATCGCCGTCGATCTGGACATAGCGGTAGGATGCCTGCTTCGGCGAAACATCACGCGCATTCTCGCCGTACAGTGCCAGCAGCACGGTGGTGGCTGCCGTCGTGTAGCCCATTTTGTACGCGCTGACCAGTTTTCCCGTCTGCGGCGCGGTCACACGCTGCGCTCCGTAGGTATCTACTGCGATGATATGAGCGTTCATGGCTGCGGACTCCGGTCGAAGTTGATCAGATGCGCTTCTTTGCCACGCTGCATGGCGTACTCGTAACGGGCTTTCGTGCCGGGACTGTCGCCGTTCCAGATGAACAACGTGCGCTGGCAGTTATCGACCATCCAGCGGTCGCGTGCCGTGTAGCCGCTGAGCAGATCACCGCCAGCACTGCGGTACAGATCGCGCGTGACCTTGATGTACGATCCATGCTTGCAGCCGTAGTTGCGCGGGAAGTTGGCAATCCCGGCGACGATCACTTTCGCCTTGAGGCGACGGCATTCCTGCACGACTGCCATATCCACGCCTTTTGGGTTGTCGCCGACAAGGATCGTCCAGCCGAGATGGTGGGCGCGCTGGACGGCGCGGCGGGCGTAGTCGAGCATCTCGCGAGTTGCGTGGCGGCTGCCCGCAATCATCAAATGCGTGGTTGTTTGAACATGCATAAGCACCTCCACTGAAGTGCATCAGGTTGGAAAATGAAAAACGCGCCACCTCTCAGCACTAGAAGCTGAGAAGCAGCGCGGAAAGAAGTCCGTTGTATACGCCTATCACCGTAGATTGCCGCCTGGATGCGCTCCATCCCTGTCTCTTATACACATCTGACGCTGCCGACGACGGA
>JACSRG010000730.1 GCA_014879865.1 Anaerolinea sp. | reverse complement strand
CGGTGGATCGTCCCGCCGACGCGGACGACCTCAACGCTTTCCGCGATCAGACCATCGAGGTCACGGAACGTCACGAAGAACCCATCGTCAGCAAGCAAGCGCGGATTGTCGAAGAAGTGGTGGTTGGCAAGGAAGTTGACGAGCACACCGAAACCGTGCGCGACACCGTGCGCCGCACTGATGTCGAGGTGGATAAAGGCTCGGCGGGACGCACCGGCAGCATGGCGGGCATGACCTATCGCCCGTACACCGACTACGAAACCGGCTTCCGCACGCACTATGATACCAACTACGCCAGCAGCGGCTACACGTGGGATCAATACACCCCGGCGTACCGCTACGGCTACACGCTGGCGACGACGGATCGCTACACCGATTACGACTGGAATCGCGTCGAACCGGAAGCCCGCCGTTACTGGGAAGAACGCAACCCCAATACGTGGGAACGATTCAAGGACAGCGTCCGCGAAGCGTGGAACAACGTACGCGGTCGGTAAGACAGCAAGACAGGACTGAGGACTAAGTAGAAAGTTGAAAGTTGAAAGTAACGATGACACGTCGTTCACTTTCAACTTTCGACTCGTCACTTTCAACTCATCTTAATCCGTGCAGCCTTCGACCTGCGTGACGTAGTACAGCACACCGTACTCGCCGACCAGCGTCGAATGCGGACGCCCGCCGGGGATGTTCAGCTTGTCCCCGCTGACGACGTGAAACACTTCCGTGCCGATACGCACGTCGGCACTGCCCGCCACAAACGCCAGCACCAGATCACAGTCACTTTTGCCCGCTTCGCGGAACGCACCCGGTTCTTCGACCACGCGCTGCGCGGTATACCCGTGACGGCTCACCCGCTCGTAGATCGCCATTTCGTCGAGTCCGGCGTAAACCTTCGGCTCATGAATGCCCATGCGAAAAATCCCCTATACTCGTTTTTTGCGTGAATACATCGATTGTACGGGGATTGGGCGGCGGGATCGGGTAACGCCTATACTGTCTTGCGCGGAGGAATGTCACGCGTTAGTCGAATGCGATCAACCCCTCAAGCTGATCCATCAGCGCCGCGCCGATTCCCTCGACTGCGTCCAAATCCGCCATGCTGTTGAAACGCCCGACGCTCTCACGATAGTCGATGATGCGCTGCGCCAGCACTGCCCCAACTCCCGGCAGCGTCTCCAATTCTTCGAGGGTCGCCGTGTTGATATAGACGATCACCACGCCGCCCTGCGGCGTCGCCAGCGTGACCGGCGCGCTGATTTCCCCAACGGCAAACACATGCACCTGATCGCCGTCATGCAGAATCGCCGCGAGATTGAGGCGCGCTAGATCGGCGTTGGAAGCAGCGCCGCCGACCGCCGCCAGCGCATCACTAACCCGGCTTCCATGCGGTAATGTGATCAGGCTGTTCGGCTGGCTGACCGCTCCGGTCACGTAGATTTCGATGTCGGGAAGCAGAGTCGCCGTTGCGGTGGGCGCAGGCGGCACGATAGTGATCTGCGCGGGCGCGGGGCGGGTGAGCAGAAGCAGCACAGCCGCGCCGATCACGGTGACGGCGAGAAGGACGAACGAGAGGATCGTGAGGCGCGGCTGTGTGTTCATGGCAAATCAGCGGGGCGGCTGCATTGGACGAGGCGGCGCAGCCTGAGGCAGAGTCGGCGCGCCGGAAGTCGTGACGATGATCGACTCTTTGAACAGCGTCGAGTTCGGCACGAGGATGCGCTGCGTCTCGGTTTGCAGCGTGGTATAGCGCAGATCGATGTCTGTCACCACGCCCTCATGCCCGCCGACACGAATCCAGTTGCCACGCCGGAACGGGCGGTACATCAGGATCAGGATGCCGGAGAGCAGGTTACTGATGATGTCTTGCAGCGCGAAAGCGACGGCAAACGTGGTGATCCCCAACCCGGCGACCAGCGCGGATACGTCCACGCCAATCGTGCCGAGCGCGGTCAGCAAGCCGACGATGATGATTCCCAAGCCGAACACCTGCGTGAGCAGGTCAAGCACGGCTTCGTCAAGGCGCGTGCGATGACCAAAGCGCTTGATCAGCCCGCGAAAGAGGAAACTGACGATCCAGAAGATCAGGACGATGACAATCGCCAGCAGGATTTGCGGGATAAAGGCGATGATCTGTTCGGTAGGATTCAGGACGGGTACGGTCTCGGTGGGCATATGACCTCAGTCAATAACGCAGTTCAGTCTGTAGCTGGAACGCAAAGCTCTGTGGAGCATCTATAGGAATACCCGACCTTCACGGAGTTCTAGCTCGGTACGGGCATCAAGCTGAACACGTTTGAGGATCAACCGCCCCACTGTCCAAGCGGCTATCACGCTGTCCAGCGCATCCCCTTCACGGTCATCTAGAATACGTCTTGGAGCATCTGCTTGCAAGCCGTTTGCCAACAACCAATTCCAGATTCGTTCGCGCCCAACTCGATTTGCACTGCCCTTGTAGGGAAAATACATCCGCTCTTCTTTGAGCGTTGAAGCAGGACAAATCTCCAGCAGTCGGGGCTTTTCCGCAACGGCGTCTTGCATTGGCAGCACCCGAACCTGATCGCTTGCGACCAACGGGGCGAGTACATCCCGAATCCCGAAATAGGTCTGCCGAAACAGGCGAAGATTATGGGGCGGGAAGGGGGTTTTTGTTTCAATATCGGTATTGCGCCGTCCACCCCGCCAACCGAGACTCATCGCCCGAAAATCCATAACATCGGGATAACGCGCTCCGAACGACGTTACAAAGCCCTGCCACGTCGAGCCGTGCATATAAGCATTCGCTAGGCTGAATGGAAAGTCAAAACCCCACCACGACTCACCTGCCCGTGCGATCACAGCGCGGAGTGCAGCCAACGCAGGCAGTAAATTAGCTGACCCGTTTGGAAGCTCAAGAGCAGGACGACAGTCGATCAAGTGGATCAAGTTGTCGCGCAATTCGCACGACGCGATCCATATCTTCTGTCCGCCCTTCGCTGCGCCGCTAAAATCGACGCCGTAGACTCTAGTAGCGCCGGACAATCGACTTGTACACCAACGGTTGGCGGTTCTGGATCAACTGGAATTCTTCGCGGCTGCGGCGGATTTCATCAAGGTCGATGCGCGCCACGACGAAACCTTCCAGCGGTGCGCCCGTATCCGGGTTCGTTTCGCCTGCCATCGTCGCATAGATGTCACCGCGCGGACCGACGACCATGCTGTCGCCGCCGAAGGTCATCGTTACGTCTTCGCCGACGCGATTCGCGCCTGCCAAAAAGACCGCATTCTCATAGGCACGGGCGCGCATGAACGTCTTCCACGCATCGATGTCGCCCGCTTCCCAGTTCCCCAACACGCACAGAATCTCTGCGCCATCGAGCGTCAGCGACCGAGCGACTTCGGGGAATGCCAGATCGTAGCCGATCATCAAGCCAATCGAGCCGACTTCCGTATCGATCACCGGCATCTGGTAGCCCTCGCGGAACGCCATGCGCTCTTCGCCGCGCAGGTGGATTTTGTTGTAGGTATCGACCAGATCGCCATCGGGCCCGACCAGCACCGCCGAGTTGTACAGCACGCTTTCGACTTTCTCTTTGCTCACCATGCCGAAGGCGATATACACGCCGTACTCGCTGGCACGCTGCGCCATGAGGTTCACGGTCGGACCGGGAATCCGCTGCGCCTTCTCCGTGAAGCGCAAGCCGAGTTCGTACCCGCTGGTGATCAGTTCAGGAAAGACGATCAGGTCAACGCGCTGCGACGAAGCAACCTTGCTGATCATTTCGGACATCTTGATCAAGTTCTCGTCCGGCTCGCCGAGCTTCGGATTCATTTGAACGACTGCGACAGCAACTTCTCGCATGGGGCTTCCTCATGAGCGTATAGCGGATTCGGATGTGATTGTAACCTAAAAAACCATT
>JACSRG010000369.1 GCA_014879865.1 Anaerolinea sp. | reverse complement strand
GCGAGGGCTTTCTGCGACGATTCGAGGGCTTCGCGGTCAGGGGTGGGGCGCACATTATCCGCGATGAAAATGCCGGTCAGCTTGTCGAATAGCTCATGGATTTGCGGAACAAGCGCGCTGTTGCCCGCATAAATCACGCTCGGCGTGACGCCCTTCGGCATCATGCGCAGCGCCATGCGCGCCAGCTTCGCCAGTTCGAGGACGGGTTCTTCCGCGCCGCCTTCCGTGCCTCCCGTAATGAAGATCAAGTCCGGCGATGCCTGCGTGATCGCGTTCAGGTGCTCTTCCAACGTCCGGTTATCGCCCAAGCTGATCGTGTCGATGATGTCAACATACGTGCCGTTCGCGGCACGTTTGCCGCTGGCGACGCTCATTTCGCCGTACAACCCCATGAGGATGGTGCGCAGCGGGCGTCCGAGGCTGGCGGTCGCCACGAACAGGTCAACGCCCGTCCGATCTGGCTGCTCCGGCGAGATCACCCGTCCGTCGCCGCCGATCAGCTTGCGTCCGGTAGCAAGGCTCAACTCCGTGAGGACGCGCACGAAGCCAACGCCGACATCGCCATGCGGGAAACCTGCCGTCGTGTTTTCTCGCGCCTGCGCCACCACTGAATACGCGCCTTCGACCAGATCGATCAACAGCGCGCGTGTATGAACGTTGCCAAAATCTACCGCAAGGATTGAGGTGGAACGGTTCGTTGACATGATTGATTAACCCCCGCCGATTTGATTAAGTAGAAATGCGACCCGTTCGCTGAAGACGACTAAGCCGGTCAGGATCGCGCTGCCGTAAACTGCGCCTAAGGTCACGGCGATGAAACCCTGACCGACTGCGCCAATCGTTCGCGGCACCAGTCCCCGCCGGATCGTTCCACCGGGCGTGCGCCGCGCTAGATATTGAAAGTAGATGAGCGTCGAGATCACGCCGATCACCAGAATGAAACCGTTGAGCGCGTCGATGCCGGGGGCGTTGGCGGTGGTATCCGCCAGCGGCAGCAGCGTCCCGCTGATCGCGCCGACGAGCGCGACTGCCGTCCCCACGCCGATAATCAATGCGAGGACGAGCGTCCCCAAGCCTTGAAAGCGCTTGGTCATGCGCAGCAGCAGGAACGCGCCGAAGATCAACGGGATGACGCCGAGAATCAAGTTGCCTGTATCGCCGGTGCTAATCGCCGCGCGGAACCACGGCAGCAGCACGCTTTCGACCGTCACCATCGTGACGAAGCCCGCCGCCAGCCCGATAAACACGTAGATCGCCAAGCGGTACAACAGGTTATCGCCCAACAGGTAGCTGAACACCATGAGCGTCAAGACAAAGCCAAGCCAGATACCTACTTGTTCGATCATGTACTGCTGCGTCCTCTCCGCAAGAGTGCCCGCACAAGGTTGATGATCATGCCGAAGGTAATCACCCCGACGATGACGATGATGCCCAATGTCTGCGCGTACCAGCGGGCGTCACGCGCGTCGAGCGTGGGCGGCGGGATGAAAAAGGCGGCAGGCGGCGCGGCTTCTTCGGTGCTGACTGCCTCAGCCGTTACCTCGACGGTGGCTTCGACGGTCGGGCTGGGGGTGCGCGTCGGGCGCGGTGTCGAGGTCGCGCGGCGCGTCGGGGTGCTGCTCGGTGTCGGCGTGTCTTCGCCCTCCTGCGCGTTCGGCTTCCCGATGATCGAGGCTTTCGGCGCGGCGGATTGCGGCACTTCGATGCGCAGCAGCGGCTCGGAAATCCACCCCTCCTGCCCGTCTTCCAAGCGCACATTGACCCAGTCTTCCGCCTCGTTGAAGCCGATCACGGTGAGGCGCGTCCCGGTGGCGACCGCATCCACGATGTCGAAGGTCGTACCCGGACCGCTGCGCAGTCGCGCCGATCCCTCGGCGATGACGATAGCGGTGGTCACCGCTTCCGCCGGTTCGGTCGCTTCCGGGGTCGCTTCAGACGTCGCCTCGGCAGCCGCTTCAGCAGCGCCGGCAGTCGCTTCGGGCGTCGGCGTTGGCGGCAGCCGGGTCGGCGTTGGCTCTGGCGTGGGGATCGGCGGCACGAACCGGCGCAGCACCGCGTTGACCTCTGGAAGCTGCGCGCTGTACGTGTAGGCGTCACCATAGCCGACCAGCAGCCCGTCGATGGGCGCGCGGCTGGCAAGCTCGGAATTGGCATACGGTTCGGTGAGCGGCGCGGCGCTGTACGAAATCGCGGCGAGCAGCGGTCGATCCGCCAGCGGCGCGATTTGTTCGGCATAAGCGCGCACATCGTCGGCGCTGTCCGTCACCACCGCGATGAGCACGAAATCCGCCAGCGAGTCGACGAACAGGTTGGTTGCCTGCCCCTGAATATCGGCGACAACCAGTTCGGCAGAGTCTTGGCTGAACGCGCGCAAACCAAGCACGTTCCCCGGCAGGAAGCGCACGACGAAATAATCGGAATTGGCGGCGAGCGGCGGCGCGAGCGGCTGCGGCAAGCCGAGGCGTGTCATGAAGGCGTTATCCGCGTGCATCGCGGCGATCAGGTTGTTCGTGCGCAGCAGTGCAACCGGGTTGCCGCTGATGATCACCGGGCGCGCGCCAAGCAGCAGCGCGTGGCGGATGAGCGCATCGGTCATCAGGTCGAGTTCGCCCGCTGCCGCTGCGCCGTACTCCACGCCGATCAGCACGAGATCGCCGGGTTGAAGCACGTTCATGCGCTCAAAGGCGATGGCTTGACGGCTGTCCGGCGCGAACGCCGCCGGCGGCAAATCGCCGATGCGCAGACCGGACACGTAGAACGGCGCGATCACCGCCAGAATCAGGATCGCGGCGATCAACCAGCGCTCAAGCGGCAGATTCAAGCGACGGCGTGTCCTTGTCGCCGGGACGGGGGCGATCTCCTGCTTCTCGTGGACGATGCTCTCGTCCGAGTCGGCAAGGTCGGGCGCGAACGGCGAGTCATAAGTGAGTTCGATAGCGCTCAACTTGCGCGGCTTGACATCCAGCGCCAGCATCGACTTGAGTAGATCGACGCGCGCGCTCTGTTCCGGCGTGAGCGTCAGCGTGCTGACCGACTGCACCTCGTCCGTGCGCATCGGCGCGGGCACGAGCGTCGCGTTGACCCCCGGCAGGACTTTCGCCAGCGAGTCGTCGGGCGGCGCGTCCGCCTCGGCGGGCAGCTTCTCGGCGCGCTGACGCAGTTTCTTGAGGCGCTCTGTCAGTTCTTCGGGCTGTTTCTCATCTTTGATCTGGCGTGCAATCGCGGTTGCCGAGACCGTGCCGACCGACGCGCCAAGCCAATCGAGATCGGTTGCGGGCGCGAGGTCGCTGGTATCGATGTCCTGTTCTTCCTCGAAGAACACCGACTGCTTCATGATCGGTTCGGCGAACAGGCTGTCGAGATCGTCCGGCGTCTCCGCGAGCAGTGGTTGCTCGGTCGGCAGTTGTGCAGGCGACGCAGACAGCGACGCGAGATAGTCGTCAATATCCCCGACGTACTGCGCAGGCGCTTGATACTCGCTCGGCTCATCCACTTGGAAGGCTTTCACCGCGTCGAATTCAAGGTCGTCGAGATCGAAATCGCTCCCGTACTCGCCCGCATTCGCAAATGCATCTTGCTGATCATCCAATTTCGCCATGTCGAACTCGCCGAACAGCGCGTCCGCATCGGGGAAATCAATCGGGCTGATGACTTCCGATTGCGGCGCGGGCGACTCTTCGCTGAACAGCGCGTCGAAGTCCGGCGATTCGTAGTCGTACAGGGCATCTTCGACGTCGAAGGCTTCCGCCAACGAGTCGTCGGTCAGCGATAGATCGTCGGATGCCGGGACGAGCATCTGGTTGATCGGGTCGGCGTCATCCAGCAGCCATGCGTTATCCGGCGGCAGTTCAAACTCCGGTTCCGACTCTTCCAATTCCTCGAACATCGTGAAAATATCTTC
>JACSRG010000137.1 GCA_014879865.1 Anaerolinea sp. | reverse complement strand
GGTCAAATGCTCGTCGTAGCGGCGCAGCACCCGCTTGACGCGCTCGTAGCGGCTCTCGTCCGCTGTTGGCGCAGGCACGGCGTCGATCTGCGCCGCATCGCCGCCGTGCAGGTCGCGCAGCACACCGCCGATCAAGCTCAACGTCAGCGCGTGACCGTCCCACCGTTCGACGATCCTGCTTAACGCCGCGTCATCCCCCTTGACGCCCACCGCCCGCAGCAGATCGCGCCCCTCGGCGGCGGAGAGGCGCGTCACGTCGTGCTGGCGAAAGGTCGTGTAGGCAACCAGATCGATCAGCGGGGCGCGGCTGGTCACGACGCACAGCGAGTCGCCGCCGACGGTCGCCGCCATGCGCAAGAAGTCGCGCAGCGCCTCGCTCTGAATCGCGCCGTACTGATCGCCGTCTTCGTGCTGCATGACCTCGAAGCCGTCCAGTACGATCAGCGCGCGCTGATCCCGCAGCAGCGCGGCAAGGTAGCCCGCCCGCGCCGAGGCGCTGGTCGCCGAGCGCGCCATGTCCGCGCCGCCGAAGTACGTCACCGCCGCCTCGAAGAACGAGTCCGCGCTGCGATCTTCGTAGAATGACCACCAGAATGCGGCTGACGGACGATCCGGCGCGTTGAGTAATTCGTCAAGGAACTTGCGCGCGAGGCTGGTTTTGCCTTCGCCGCCGTAGCCGACCAAGCCGATCACGCGGGCGGACGGGGCGCGGTAGTCGGCGTGCAGCGTCGTCAGCAGGTCGGCGCGCCCGACCCATTCGGGCAGCACGTTCGGCGCGCGGGAGAGGTCAGCCGGGGCGGGCGTCGGCGCGCTTTTGACCTGCTGCTCCTGCTCGTCGGTCAGTTTGGGCGTTTGCCCTGCTTGGCGAGGATATGGAAGTTCGCCCGTGTAGGCTTCGACCAGCAGCGGCGGCAACGTCAGCACATGGGCGTTGACGCCGAACGCCGTGCTTTGATCCTTGCCGCTCTCATTCGGATACCACGTCTGCGCGATGATGCCGACGACGAGGTTGAGTTCCATATCCAGCACCGCCGCGCCGCTCATGCCGCGATCAATGTGCGGCGAGTCGAGCTGGAGCGGCTCGGCTTGCCAGATTTCGTCCTCCGGCGCGCCAATCGACCCGCCGATCTCGCCCCACGCATACGCCGCGTCGTAGCGGTCAAGGCGGCGGTAACCATAGCTGCGAAATGGATTGCCATCCGACTGATCCGCCCGGTAGATTCGCGCATACTTGCCCGGTTCGAGCGGCGAGAGCGGCGCGTTCAGCTTGAGCAGCACTACGTCGTCGGCGTGCTGTGCGAAGCACGCGGTAATCGTTGCGGTCTGTGGTTTGTCCTCGCTGCGGCGCGCTTGCGGGAAGTAGACGTTGACCGCCGCGCCGATGTGATCACGCGGGTGAGACTCACCGTCCAGCACGTTGCGGATCACATGGGCGCAGGTCACGATCTTGCCATCGTCCGAAATCACCACACCTGTCCCGGCGATCTGGTCGTGCGCATCGCGGATTTGGATGGTGAAATCGCGCAGCCATTGGTTGACGACTTTGACCGGTTCGCTCATGACTTGCCCCATGTCAGCTTAACGGTGATGGTTGCTTCAAGGCTGGCGGTGATCACCGCGTTGAGTCCGCTGTCGAACTTGATCCCGAACTGGACTTCCGCACCAGAGAGCGGGGTCGGCGTGTTCGGATCAGCGATGTTCAAATCCCCGATCAACAGTTCGGTTTTGCGCGCCACTTTGTAGATCGCCCGGAATGCCTCGAACAAGGCGGCGTCGTTCAGGTCTTTCACCATCTCCGGGATAGTTTTGCCGCCGCGTGTGGTTTCTTGCAAGCCGCCTTTGCTCTCTTTGTCGCTCGCGGTCAGCGAGACTTCCACTTTGATCGGGCTTCCATCGTCGGTGAAGTGGCGGATTTCGGTCATGGCGCGTTCCTCCGGGTACTGGTTGGCTGTATTTGTTCAATTATGAGGGATTATTGGTTGGGACGCTATGCACTAGGGCGAGGGGTGAAAATACGCTCTTCGGTTGGAAAGTCCTTCTCCCTGAGGGAGAAGGATTTAGGATGAGGGCAAAAATGCGTTGTGCCGTTATTTAACCCGTCATGAACAACCCGTTCGTTCAGGTTGACGCGCTTTTCGCTTCCTCCTATACTGACGTTCAACAGTGGAGATGGGGAATCGGGAATAATGAATAAACGCATGGTCGAGTTTATCCGCGCGCTGCGTGCCGCCGGAGTCCGCATTTCGCTGGCGGAAAGTCTGGACGCCATGCGCGGAGTCGATGCGGTCGGTATTGAAGATCGGGATCAGTTCCGTTCGACGCTCAAGACGACGCTGGTCAAGGAAGCGCGCGACGGCGAGAAATTCGACTACTATTTCCCGTTATTCTTCGCGTCACAGCAGCCGCAAATGCAGGACGCCACGCAAACGATGTCCCCGCAAGATCAGCAGATGCTCGAACAGGCGATGCAGGCGTTGATGGGCGATAAAGAGGCGCTGCGCCAGCTTTTGCAGCAGCTTCTACAGGGGCAGCCGTTCGACAAAGATCAGTTGGATCAGGCGGGGCAGCAGTCCGGGCTGGATCAGGCGTCGGATATGTACCAGCGCCCGTGGTTCGAGCGGCGGATGCAGCGCAGCCTGAACATGCAGCAAATCCAGCAGATGATCGAGGAACTGCTGCAAGAGCTTCAGCAGATGGGCATGAGCCGCCAGCAGATTCAAGAGCTGCGGGAGATGCTCGAACAGAACGCCGACGGCTTGTCGGAGCAGGTGTCGCAGTACGTCGGCGCGAGCTTGGCGGAACGTATGGCGAATCGTGAACCCGAACCCAAGCCCGATCTGCTCGACGTGCCGTTTACGCGCCTCAGCGAAGAGGATATGCAGCACTTGCGCGACGAAATCCGCCGCTTGGCGGCGCGTCTGCGGTCGCGGGCGGCGCTGCGCCAGCGGCGCGCCAACGCCGGGACGATTGACCCGCGCAAGATGATCCGCGCCAATATGAAATACGACAGCGTGCCGCTCGAACTCAAGTACAAGACGCAGCACGTCAAGCCGAGCCTCGTGCTGATCTGCGACGTGAGTACGTCGATGCGCTACTGCGCGGAATTCCTGCTCACGCTGATCTACGAACTGCAAGATCAGGTCGCCAAGACGGACAGTTTCATTTTCATCAGCGACATTGTGGACATCAGCATGGTGTTCAAGGAGCATCAGCCGATGGAAGCGGTCGAGAAGGTGCTGACCGAAAACCGTCCCGGCTACTACAACACCGACCTCGGCAACAGCATGAATACGTTCAAGCGGGATTTCATGGGGCGTATCAGCAGCCGCACGACGGTCATTATCCTCGGCGATGGGCGCAACAACTATAACGATCCGCGCATCGACATCATGAGCGATGTCCAGCGCCGGTCACGCCGCCTGCTGTGGTTCAACCCGGAGTCGCCAGCGCAGTGGGGAACAGGCGACAGCGATATGGTTCAGTACGCGCAAAACGCGAACGGCGTATACAAGGTGAGCAATCTGCGCGAACTCGCCGCCGCCGTCGATAAGATTCTGACGGATGGGTAAACACAGTAAAAGCGAGTAAAAAGTTAAAAGTTGAAAGTCAGTCCGCTAGCCGTGACCCACTTTCAACTTTTAACTTTCACCTTTCAACTGTTTTCTTACTTGCTGCCCCCGAATCCGCCGCGACTCTTGACGTTCGGGTTGTTGTAGCGACGCGCGCCGCTGCCCTTCGTGCCGCCGGACGAACCGCCACCGCCGAAGATGCTGCGTTTGCCGCCGCCGCTGCTCGATCCCCCCGATCCGCGCGAACCGCCGAAGCCCCCGCGCGACTGAATGTCGGGGTCGTCGTAACGCGGGGACTCATCACCGGGCTGATCATAGTAGCCGCCGCCGCGCCGCCCGAAGA
>JACSRG010000305.1 GCA_014879865.1 Anaerolinea sp. | reverse complement strand
GGCGTGTTCCTGAAGCTGCAATCGCAATCCACCATGCTCGATCTCGTCGGCAAGATCGAAGACCTCGACACGGACTTCTTCGACAGCATTGTCTCGACGCACGAGAGCGGCTTGAAGGTACTGTTGGGTCCGCAGCGCCCCGAATACGCGGAAGATGTCGAGACTGTCCCGGCGGCGGTATCGCGCATGATCGAGAAGATCGCGGGCAGCTACGATTTCGTCGTGGTCGATTGCAGTTCGCGCTTGGACGAGCAGTTCCTTACGCTGACCGACATCGCCTCGAAAATCATCCTTGTCTGCACGCCGACTCTGGCGAGCGTCAAGAACTCGCGGTTTGTGCTTGACCTGTTCGACAAGATGAACTACGCGCCGGAAAAGACTCTGTTCGTGCTGAACAAGGTCGAAGATGAGCGCGCCCGCGACCGCGTCACGATTCCCACCGAGACGATTGAGAAGTACATCAAGCGGCAGGTGACGGCGAAGATTCCGGCGGGCGAACAGATGATCCTCAGCGCCGTTAACAAAGGCATCCCCGTGATCGCGTCGAAGGATCGCACCAAGTCGCCGGTCAAGGAATTGATCGGATTGGCAGATCAGGTCTACACCATGCTGATGGGCGGCGCGCAAAATGACGACGCCGTCGAAGCGGATGATAAGAAGAAAGCACCGAAAATCGGGTTTGGGCGTCGTTAGCGTTAGGAGTGAAGTGACATGTCATTGCTGAACCGTATTCAAAAAGGTGGCGGCGGCGCTGGCAGCGGCGGTGCCGGTGGCAGCGGTGGCGGTGAGCCTCCCTCGCAGCGTCCCAGCGCACCCGTTCCAACCGGCGGCGATGCCGGTGGAGGCGATGACGCCTCGCGGTTAGCGTCCATTCGCACCCGCAACCAGCAGGTGATGGGGCGACAGGGCAGCGTACGCGACAACTCGTATGTCGATCTCAAGACCCGCGTGCAAAACCGTTTGCTCGCCGAACTTGAACCGTCGATGGACTTGAGCAAGAAGAATGAAGTCCGTTCGCACATCGAAGAGTTGTTCAACGCCATCCTCGCCGAAGAAAGCATGGTTTTGGCACGGCAGGAACGTCAGCGCCTCTTCGAATCGATTGTCGCGGAAATCCTCGGTTTTGGTCCGCTCGAACCGCTGCTGGCGGACGAAACCATCACCGAAATCATGGTGAACGGACCCAAGAACATCTTCGTCGAACGCAAGGGCAACATCACCCGCGCCAACATCACGTTTGAAGACGACGATCACGTACTGCGCATTCTGGATCGCATCGTCGCGCCGCTCGGTCGTCGTATTGACGAAAGTTCGCCGCTGGTCGATGCGCGTCTGCCCGATGGTTCGCGCGTGAACGCGGTCATCCGCCCGATCTCGCTGGTGGGTCCCACGATCACCATCCGTAAGTTCTTCAAGAAACCGCTAACCGTCGAAGACTTGATCCGCTTCGGTTCGATCACCAAAGAAATCGTCGAATTCATGCGCGCGTGCATCATCGCCCGCCTGAATATGATCGTGTCCGGCGGTACAGGCTCCGGCAAAACGACGCTGCTCAACGTGTTGTCGAGCTTCATCCCCAACGACGAGCGCATCGTCACGATTGAAAATGCGGCGGAACTTCAACTCCGGCAGGAGCACGTCGTCACGCTGGAAAGCCGCCCGCCGAACATTGAAGGCAAAGGCGCGATCACCATTCAAGACCTCGTGGTCAACTCGCTGCGTATGCGCCCCGACCGCATCATTGTCGGGGAATGCCGCTCCGGCGAAGCGCTGGACATGCTCCAAGCGATGAACACCGGTCACGACGGGTCGCTGACCACCGCGCACTCCAACAGCCCGCGCGATACGATTGCCCGTCTCGAAGTCATGTGCCTCATGGCAGGCATGGACTTGCCCGTCCGCGCGATCCGCGAACAGATCGCCAGCGCGGTCGATGTCATTTGCCATCAAGAACGTCTGCGCGATGGCAGCCGCAAGGTGACTAAAGTGACGGAAGTGCAAGGCATGGAAGGCGACATGATCACCATGTCGGACATTTTCGAATTCGAGCAAACGGGCGTGGAAGGCGGCAAAATCGTCGGGCGCATCCGCCCCACCGGTATCCGCCCGAAATTCACGGATCGCATCGAAGCCGCCGGGATTTACCTGCCGCCATCCGTGTTCGGTGTTGGTCGCACGTACTAGCCGTGGAGAACTGCGATGGATGGTAGTATCGGCATTATCGTCATCATTGCCGCCGTGCTGGTTGCCGGCGGCGTCATCGTCTGGGGCGTGATCAGTGTCCGCACGGAAAAGGACATCATCGAAGAACGCCTCATCAATTATGAGAAGGAAGCCACTTCTTTTCTGGAATTGGACGATATTCCGGAAGAGCCAAAAGATCAGGAGCGGCGACCGAGCGTTATTCAAGAGCGACTTGACAGTCTGGTATCGGATCGCAGTTTCGGCAAGAAGTGGCGGCAGCAGCTTTCGCGCGCCGACGTCAAGCTGACCGTCTCCGAATATGCCGCGCTGCACATTGTGAGCATGTTCGGCTTTTTCGCGCTCGGCTATTTCGTGCTGTTCAGCGGGCAGATCGTCATGGCGATCTTGTCGGCGTTCATTGGCTTCTTCGCCCCGCGCATTTACGTCTCGCGCTTGACGGCAACCCGCCTGATTCGCTTCGAGAATCAACTGCCGGACACGCTCGGCTTGTGGGTGAACGCGCTCCGCTCCGGCTACAGCGTGCTCCAGTCGATGGAAGCCATCGCCCGTGACGCACCGGATCCCACGTCGATTGAGTTCAAGCGCGTGGTGCAGGAAGTTCAGCTTGGCATCGACATGGAAGATGCGCTCGAACATCTCGTCAACCGCGTGGAAAGCGAAGACCTTGACCTCGTGGTGACGGCGGTCAACATTCAGCGTGAAGTCGGCGGCAACTTGGCGGAAATCCTCGACGTCATCAGCCATACGATCCGCGAGCGTATTAAGCTCAAGGGTGAAATTCGCGTGCTGACAGCGCAGGGGCGCATCACCGGCTATTTGATCAGCTTCCTGCCGATTATTCTGGCGCTGTTCCTGTACGCCATTAATCCCGGCTACATGGGCAACCTGTTCGACAACCGGATGTGCGGCTGGCCCCTGCTCGGCATTGGTATGGCGCTGATCGGGATCGGTTTCGCCGTCGTTCAGAAAATCGTCGATATCGATATTTAAGGGGCGAACGTATGGATCCTCAAATAACCCTGTTGATCTTTGCCGTCGTCGGTATGGCGATCTTCGGCGGTCTGGTGTACGTCGGCGTGCGCGAAGACAAAGGGCGCGACCCGCTGCAAGAACGCCTTGCGCAGTACGACGACAAAGAACTCCCATCCTCGCTGGAAGAAATCGAACTCTCGCTGTCCTTCCGCGACCGCGTGCTTCTGCCGCTCATGCGTCAGGTCGCCAAAACGTCGGCAAAATTCACGCCGCAGAAACAGCTTGAAGATGCGCGGCACAAATTGGAACTCGCGGGCATGAACATGGATCCCGCGACATTCTTCGCCATGCGCATCGTGCTGACTATCGCCTTTGGCTTGGGCGCGTTCTTCGTCTTCTTCGTCAGCTCTCCGAATACGGAACGCTCCACCGCCCTGCTCTACACGATTGGCGCGGTCGCGCTCGGCTACTATTTCCCGGTGTTGTGGCTGTCGAGCAAGATCAAGCGCCGCCAAGAGAACATCTGGAAGGCGCTGCCCGACGCGCTCGATCTGCTGGTGATCTGCGTGGAAGCGGGTCTCGGCTTCGATATGGCGATGGGTAAAGTCTACGAAAAGTGGGATAACGAACTGTCCATCGCTTTCGGGCGTGTGCTGCGCGAAATTCAGCTCGGCAAGATGCGCCGCGACTCGCTGCGCGATATGGCAGCACGTATGGATGTCCCCGACGTGACCGCGTTCGTCGCCGCGATCATCCAAGCCGATCAGCTTGGCGTGAGCATGGCGAAAATCCTGCGCGTGCAGGCGGATCAAATGCGCGTCAAGCGCCGCCAGCGTGCCCAAGAAAAAGCGCACCAAGCCCCCGTCAAGATGATGATCCCGATGGTTTTCCTGATCTTCCCGTCGATCTGGATCGTGCTGCTCGGACCATCGCTGATCATCCTGTTCGGATCGTCGGAAGTCAACGCAGTGTTCTAAATGTGCGGGACGAGGCAGTGCCTCGTCCCATTTTGTTTGTTTGGGCAATCGCTTCAAACGCTTTGTGCGTCATGGCGGGCGGTGAATATCATGGCATCCGCGCGACTCCTGTTCCAATGGCTGATCGATCTGGTCTACCCGCCGCGCTGTGCCCTGTGCGGCGACCTCGATGTGCCGTTGTGCGCCGCCTGCCGCGCCGAGATCGACGCCACCCCGCTCGATCCCCATGCGCGCCGCTTAGCCCCCTTGAGCGGCAGCGCGACGAGCGGCGCTCATGATGGACTGCTCCGCGACGCTATCCATAAGCTGAAGTACGACAATGCGCGCACGCTGGCAGAACCGCTGGGAGATCGCCTCGCGGAGCTGTACCACCGCTCTCACTGGACAGTTGACATGATCGTCCCTGTGCCATTGCACACTAGCCGTTTTCAAGAACGGGGGTATAATCAATCTCAACTGATAGGAGAACGCATGGTACGGAGAGTACATCACCCTTGTGTCCCTTCAGCCCTCATCCGACGGCGTTCTACCCCCTCGCAAGTCGGACGTTCCCGCTCAGAACGACAACTCAACATGCAGGATGCTTTCCACGCTGATGCGGCATTGGTCGCCGGTCGGCGCATTCTCCTCATTGACGATGTGCAGACAAGCGGCGCGACTCTCCAAGAGTCTGCCCGCGCGCTGCTCAACGTAGGCGCGGCGGCGGTCTATGCGATGACCGTAACTGCCGCGCGCCTCTAATCGTTTTCTTCTTATTCCTAAGAAGGAGTCTCGTATGGAAATCCAAGTTCGGGGTGACAATCTTAAGATCACGGAGGCGCTGGAGGACTTCGCGCGCAAAAAACTTGCGCGTCTTGACCGCTACCTGCCCAACATCCAAGATGTCCGCGTGGACTTCGCCCGCCAGCATACCCGTCGCGGCGAAGATGTCATGAGCGCGCAGATCACCATCCGCCATCGTCGCGGGGCGATTCTCCGCGCGGAGGAATCCACTGCCGGGGATGTCGAGGCAGCGCTGAATCTTGCCATCGAAAAGATTCATCGCCAGATCGAGCGGTTTAAGGGCAAGAGAAGCCGCAAGGGCAAGACCCGTTTCAGCGCCACTGTCGAAGAACTCAATGCCGCCGAAGCGATCCCGGATGTTGCCACCTTGGAAGACGAGGAGGACGCCGAGCCGGTCATCCGCTACAAAGAAGTTTTTGTCAGCGCCATGACGGAGGATGAAGCCATCGAACAAATGGAACTGCTCGGACACACGTTTTTCCTGTATTTCAACGATCAGACCAACAGCGTCAACGTGGTATACAAGCGGCGCACGTCAGGCTACGGCATCCTGATCCCGAAGACGGAGTAACGGCGTGAGTTAGGCGGGTCTAGGGGCGTGAGCTATCATGCCCCTACAGCCGACGCAGCGCCAGATACTTCTGCAATTCGTACCACGCCATCAGCAGACTCAGGCGCAAGCCGTGCAGACCGTCGGCGTACCCCTTGAGCGTGACGAAGCGCCACCAGAAATGCCGCAGCGGCTGCAAAATGTAGTTCTGCGGCTTGGGGCGCACCCCTGCTTTGAACATCATCTGTGCGTCATAGGCGACGTAGCGGCGCTGCTTCTCGCGAAACTGGCGGGCATCGCGGTAATTGTAGTGGATGAACGGCTGCGTCAGCGTGCCTTCTTCGGCGTCGAGGATCACGGTCTCGTGCACCTGCCGCAGCGGGTCATAGCGCGCCTCACCCAGCTTGAGCAGACGGGTCTGGTAATCGGGATACCAGCCCGCCCCTTTCGTCAGTACACCGAAAATGAAATTGTGGCGCGGGATGCGAAAGCCCGCATAGCCGGGAATGCCGATCTGCGCGCGGACTTCCGCCGCCAGTTCCGGCGTGATACGCTCGTCGGCGTCCACGAACAGCACCCAATCGACCTGATCGCGCATGGCATCCAGTGCCGCATTGCGCTGCGATGGATAATCGACGAACGTGTGCTGGATCACCTGTGCGCCTGCCTCTTGCGCCAACCGCACTGTGTCGTCCGTGCTGAACGAGTCGAACACGACGATCTGGTCGGCGAAGCGTGCCGATTCGATGCACGCGGCAATGTGCGCGGCTTCGTTGTAGGTTAAGACGACGACGGCTAACCGCATACCTTATGCTCTCCCTAACGCCAAGCGCTGGACTGTGCGATACGCATCCTGTTCTGCACCCGGCGGCGTCTGGCGGATTTTGCCCCCCATGCCCGCTGCGATCAGCAGGCGCGCGGCGATTACGGTCGGCGCGGCGTGGTGCTTGCGGTACAAGCGTAACCGGCTCGTCCACAGGCGGATCACACTCTGCGGGCGCACCTGCGCCGTGCTTTGCCCGCTGAAATGCGTGAGCAGCGCCCCCGGCACGCAGTGAACGTCATAGCCCGCCTTGCGGATGCGCCACGCCCAGTCGATCTCTTCGCAGTACATGAAAAACGCCTCGTCGAACATGCCGGTCTTGCCGATCACTTCACGAGGCAGCATCATCGTCGCGCCGAGCACGAAATCGACCGGGAACGGTTCACCGCGTTCGTAGAGTGCCTTCGGGTAACGTCCGTTGAAGCGCCCTTCAATCATCCGCCCCGGCGTCGGGAAGAATTCCGCCCAGAGCTGACGCAGACCGGGGAAGCCGAAGGCGCTGTGTTGAAATGTATGATCGCCATATTCCAACCGCGCGCCAACCAACCCCACACGCGGATGCGCCTTGAGATGCTCGATTAGCCGCCCGGTTGCGCCGGGATAGGTGTACGTGTCCGGGTTGAGCAGGTAAACGAACGGCGGCGGATCATGCGCCATGATCTGGCGGATGGCGAGGTTGTTCCCGGCGCTGAAGCCGAGATTCGTCGGGCTGACGGTCAAGCTGACCTGAGGGAAGCGTGCGTGAATCGCGTTAGGCGTGCCATCCGATGAGGCGCTGTCCACCACGTACACAGCGGTCTTGATCCCGCTGGCGTCCACGTCGGCATACAGACTTTCGAGCGCGGTCAGCACCAGCTCGCGCACATTCCATGTGACGACGACGACCGCTAAATCATGGTTTGGCTGCTCGGTCATCAACTGCCCAATGTCGTCAGATCAACCCCTGCCCGGTTGAGGAAGCCGCGAACCGCGCTGATTTCGCCCTGATCCACATCCACGATGCCATCCTGATCGAGCATCGGATCGAGCAAATCCGCCCGCGTGCCGTTGCCGATAGCGATCATCGCAGCGGTGAGTGTCGTGCGCTGACCGAGCGGCAAATCCGGCGGATAGGTCAGGATCGCAATGGGGACATTGACGCTCCCCGGCAGCCGCTCGACATTGCTCGACGCCAGCGTGTCGTAATCGCTGCCCGACACGCCCGCCGCGTCACAATCACCAGACGCGACCGCGTCAAGCAAGGCGGCGCTGTCCTCGAAATCGGTCACACTCCGAAATGCCGCCGTGTTCAGGTCATTGGTCGCCAAAATGAGCGTCGGCATGAGCCACGAATAGAAATCCGTCACGCTCACGCGGCAGAAATTCTTATTCGCCAGCCCATCAACTCCGCTGATGCCAGCGTCACGATTGGCAATCAAGACGGCTTCTTCGACGGTCGAGCCGCCGCGTTCGGCTTGCAGCACCGCCTCACCGCAGTCTTGAGCACTCGCCGCTGCATAGGCGATTCCGTTGAGCCATGCGACGGTGACCGTCCCGGCGACCGAGTCGCACAGCGCGGCGACGGCTTCGGCATCCGAGTCGACCAGATCGACCACGACGACCAAACCGGAGTCTTGCAGGATTGCCGTCTCCAATTCGTCGGCGGCTTGTTGACGCGCCCGCGCTGATCCCGCCGACTCACGGATCGGGAACGCCATATGTATCGGGTTGTCCTCCGCGCCAAAGGGGATCGCCGTCGGCACTTCCGGCAGCGGCGTCGAACGCGGCGTCGGCGTGAGCGTCGGCTGCGAGGTGGGCTGCACGGTCGCGCGGCGGCACGCCGGGAGAACGGCGACGACAAGCACGCATAGAGTCAAGGCAAGTAGGCGTTTCATGGCGAGTCCCCCTTGTTTGTGTCGGCTGTAGTTGTGTTTAACTGCCCGGCGGCACCACGTAAACATCACGCGGACCGACCACCCGATTGCGTTCGCTGATCTCCACGTATTCATGGATCAACCCCGCCCAGCAGGTCTGCGGGTTGAGGTTCTCCACCCGATTCATCCGAACAGCGCCCCATACGACGCTGGTCTGCCCCGGCAGCAGGTACGTATAGGTGTTTCCGCTCACCGGGTCTTCCACCGAAGTCAGTTGATCCGGCGTGCCAACCGCCCAGCGCCACGGATAGCTTGAGCCGGAGGTCTGGCATTCGATTCCCACACGCCACGCGCCCGCCTCGTCATTCCAGCCAAGCGACTGCGCGCGCTGCTCCCACTGGTAGACTGTCCCCGGTTCAGGTCCCGTCGTGCGGATCGGCACGTTGCTGTAATTCTCGACGGTCAGCTTGAACACGAGCAGATCGCCGAACGGGATCGACAGCCGCGTCATATCGACAGCTTGCGGATCGGTCGGCGGGCTGGCAAGTTCACCCGCTTGAAAGCGTGTGGTCATATATGCGGCATTATACGGCTGAATCTCGAAGATCACGCTCATGCCGACCGGCTGCGGGATGATCTGCGCGAGCGGTTTGCCGCCCGTCTGGATCGTTAGCGCTGACTCACGCTGCACCCGCTGTCCGACCGCATCCTGCGCATGGACGATCATCGGGTACGTGCCGTCCGGCGGCGGGTTCGCGCCGAGATCGACGCCGCCCTCGTAATCGAACAAATGCCGCCCTGCTTCGCCGGGACGCGAGTCCTCGAAGCGTTCCGACATATACAGGCGTTCACCTTCCGGGGTGATCAAGTACGCAGTGAGCGTGGCATCTTTGGTCAGGAACACGTTGATCTGCGACCGATCCGCGATCCCATCCTGATTCGGCGTGAAGGTCTGGGGGAAGACGGTGAATTCGGTCAGCAAGGGGAGCGGCGCATCGCCATCCTGAATGGTCAGCGTCCCGGTTTGCTCGGCGCTTTCGCCGGACTCCGCAACGGCACTCAAGCGCCATGTATACGCGCCATCGGGGATCAAGCGCTGCAAAATCTGCTGATCGCCGAAGTCTTCGCCTGCCAGTATGAAACCATCGACCACGCCGCTGAACTCAACCCGGTAGTCGCCGGGGGTGCGTGGTTCGTCCGCGCGGAACGCAAACGCTGTCCCATCCTCGCCCGTGAGCGTCAAACTGACGCGGGCGTTTGCCGTCAAACTGTACGAGAACACGGCGATGTCGTCACTGCCATCGGCGTTGGGTGTAATGGCATCCGCCGAAAACGCCGCCGCCGTGATCAGCGGTTGATCAGGCGCGGTGAGTACCACGCCGATCACGATGACCACCGCCACGACGATCACGGCGGCGATCACGGTTAGCCACATCGGGATTCGCATAAAGGTCAAACATCCTTGTCCCAAAATCGCCGCCTAGTCTAACTGACGACGGCGGATCATGCCAGTGAGGGCAATCCCCCGCGCGCCTCGTGAATCGCCGGGTGCGGCGAGTCAGCATGACATTCTGCCCGTGTGTCCCCTGCCAACCGTCACTTTGAGCCTCACCAACACCCCATTACTGCGTATTCCGCATGTGAAGTACGCAAGTTCAGAAAGGCACTACCCAATGCTTCTCCGTAGGATTCTTCGCGTCATCGCCATCATCGCGCTCGTGCTCATCGTGCTGCTCGGCGTCGCTTGGCTCGGTTTTCGCATCCCCGCGCCGCGCTACCCGGAAGTCGAAGCGCCGGGCGCATCGGGACGACTGCCCCTGCCCGCCGATCTACCCGCCCCGGTCATGCGCTACGTCCGCGCCGTGTTCGGCGACTCGCTGCCGCAAGTGGGCTCGGCGATTGCCGTCGGGCGCGCCACTATCAGCATGAACGGATTGGTCATGCCTGTGCGTTTCCGCATCTACTACGATGCGCAGCGTGGCTACTATCACGATATGCAGGCGACATGGTTCACTTTGCCGATCCTCAGCGTGAACGAACGCTATCTGGATGGCGTGTCCACCATCGACATCCCGATCATCGGCTATTCCAACGACGATCCGAAGACCAATGCCGCCGCGCGGCAGGGCTTCTGGTCGGAGATGCTGGCATGGGTTCCGGCAATTGTCTTCGCCGATCCGCGCATCATGTGGGAAGCCATCGACGAGAACAGCGCACGCATGATCCTGCCGGACGCCGACCAGACGGAGAATTTCACCATCACCTTCGACCCGGAAACCGGACTCATGTCCACGCTGACGACGCTGCGCTATCAGGGTGCAGAGTCGACCGAGCGAACGCTCTGGCAAAACCAGATCACCGAATGGAGTGAACTCAACGGCATTCGCGTGCCGGTGCGCAGTTCGACGCAGTGGGCGGACGCCGCGCCATGGGCGCAGTGGGAGATCGAACAGGTCGCGCTCAACGCGGCTGTAACAGAACGCATGGAGCATTTCGGGTCGTAATACCTGCAATAATGGGGTCTTTCCGGGCGCTGAACCGCGCTTTACCGTACAATGAGTCTGGGGTACAATTAGCGGCTATTCCCCCATAGACTTGTAACAATAGGAAAGACCCCGAGTTGACCGACCAGACTGGCATCAATCAATTTTACGACATCGACAACGCGGAGGGCGACGCCGACGGCTTGATCACTTGTATCGTGATCCCGCTGCGCGATCAGATCATCTTCCCAAACGTCGTGTCTCCCCTTCCCCTCCGCAGCAAAAAGGCGATAGCGGGCGCGGAGCAAGCATATGCCGATGGGAAAACGCTGATCGGGCTGGCGCTCAAGAACCCGCTGCTGACCGATGGCGCGCCCGATGACCTGTACCGCGTAGGCGTCGAGATTGCGATGGGACGCGTGCTGCGCCTGCCTGACGAAAGTCAGAGCGCGCTCGGTCAGGGACGGCGGCGCGTCGAAATCGTCGAGTTCACGCAGACCGAGCCGTATTACGTCGCCAAAGCACGTCCGCTGACCGAAACCAACCCGACGACCAAGAAGGCGACCGCCACCATGCAGGCGGCGCTGAATCTGTTCCGCGAATCGGTCGATCTGAACGATAACCTGCCCGAAGAAGTGCTGCTCTACGCGCTCAACGCGACCACCCCCGGCTGGTTGGCGGACTTGATCGCCTCGACGCTTACGCTGCCCATGGACGAGCGGCAGAAGCTGCTCGAAACGCTGGACGCCGAGATGCGCCTCAGCCGTGTGACCGAGCTGCTCGGTCAAGAATTGAGCGTGCTGGAACTCAAGGACGAGATCACCAGCCAAGTGCATCAAGAGATGGATCGCACGCAGCGCGAAATCTATCTGCGCGAGCAAATGCGCGTCATCCAGTCCGAACTGGGCGAAGATGATGTCTTCCAGCAGGAATTGGACGAAGTGCGCGAACAGATCGTCGCAGCCAACCTGCCGCCGGAAGTCAACGAGAAGGCAATGAAGGAACTATCGCGTCTGGCAATCATGACGCCGATGGCTCCTGAAGTCGGGATCGTGCGCACGTACATCGACTGGCTGACCTCGCTCCCGTGGCACAAAGCGACCGAGGATCAGTTGGACGTGGCAGGCGCGCAGAAAATCCTCGACGCCGAACACTACGGCTTGCCGAAGGTCAAAGACCGCATCCTCGAATACATCGCCGTGCGCAAGCTCGCACCGGATAAGCTCAACAGCCCGATTCTGTGCTTCGTGGGTCCGCCCGGCGTCGGCAAAACGTCGCTCGGCAAGAGCATCGCCTCGGCGCTGGGACGCGAATTCGTGCGCGTCAGCTTAGGCGGCGTGCGCGATGAAGCCGAAATTCGCGGACACCGGCGCACCTACATCGGCGCGCTGCCGGGGCGCGTCCTGCAAACCATGCGGCGCGGCGGCACGATCAACCCGGTGTTCATGCTCGACGAAATCGACAAGCTCGGCATGGACTTTCACGGCGACCCGTCGGCGGCGCTGCTGGAAATCCTCGACCCGGAACAGAACGGCACGTTCTTCGACCACTACCTCGACGTGCCTTACGATCTGTCGAAGGTGCTGTTCATCACGACGGCGAACGATCTCGATCCGCTGCCGCCCGCGCTGATGGATCGCTTGGAGATCATCGAGTTCAACGGCTACACCGAAGAAGAAAAGCTGGCGATTGCGCGCAAGTTCTTGATCCCCAAGCAGATCAGCTTGAATGGCTTGGAAAACAAGAAGGTCGTTTTCGAGACACCCGCGCTGCAAACCATCATCCGCGAGTACACCTATGAGGCGGGCGTGCGCAACCTTGACCGCGAGATCGCCAATATTTCGCGTAAAGTGGCGCGTCTGCTCGCCGAGGGCAAGCGTCACCCGCAGCAGATCACGGCGAAGCACGTCGAACGCTTTCTCGGTCCGCCGCCTTTCGAGGAACTGCGCCCGAACGAGGAAGACGAAATCGGGCTGGCGACCGGCATGGCGTGGACGCCCTTCGGCGGCGACATCCTCAACATCGAAGTCTCGGTGCTGGCGGGCAAAGGCGGGCTGCTCATGACCGGGTCGCTCGGCGACGTGATGCAGGAATCGGCGCAGGCGGCGTTGAGCTATCTCCGCTTCCGCGCGGACGAGTTCGGCGTGCCCTACGACGATTTCGACAACTTTGACATCCATGTGCACTTGCCCGAAGGTGCAGTCCCGAAGGAAGGACCTTCTGCCGGGATCACGCTGGCGACGGCGATCATTTCGGCATTCACCGAGCGCAAAGTCCGCAGTGACTTCGCCATGACGGGCGAAATCACGCTGCGCGGCAAGGTCTTGCCGGTCGGCGGCGTCAAAGAGAAGGTGCTGGCGGCGCGGCGATCACGGGTCAAAAACGTGATCTTACCCGCGCAGAACGAAAAAGACCTCGTGGACATCCCGAAAGAGGCGCTGGCGGATTTAACGATTCACCTCGTCAAGGATATGCGGCAGGTGCTTGATCTCGTTTTGCTCGAACCGCCGACGGGCGAACGGCGGTTGGAACGCATCCGGCGCGAACGCGAGAAGGACGAGAAAGACGACGGCGAGGACGAATAACCGGCGTCAGTCATCCCATGTGACAAGTCAAGGGGCATGATATATTATGCCCTGACATAACAATTTTGGAATAGCGGTCAGGCGGCGATGAAGACGGACGATCTAGCGCACATCATCAAAGGTGGACGGTCAGAGCGGCTCGACTGGATGGTCGAGGGGGCGGCGGTGGAAACGCTCGCCGCTTCGCTGACGGCGCTGGCGAACACGCACGGGGGCATGTTGATCCTCGGCGTCGGGCTGAACAACGCCGTGATCGGCGTGCGCGATGCGGCGGCGGCGATTGACCGCGTGCTGCAAGCGGCGCTGACCATCGACCCCGCGCTGATCATCCCCGTTCCGGAAACGATCACCCTCGGCGGCAAGACGTTGATCCTAACGCACATCCCGCCGGGGATGCCGCATGTCTACGCGCTGGATGGGCGCTATCTGGTGCGGCAGGGCGCGGAGAATACCCCGCTCAAGCCGCGCGATCTGCGCCGCCTGTTGATTCAGCGCGGGGAAGTCAGCTTCGAGACGGAGATCGCCTACGGTGCGAGCCTCGAAGACATCGACTGGAACAAAGCGAAAGCCTATGCCGCGCTGCTGCCCGGTCTGGGCGAAGCCAATGCCGAGACCGCCCTGCTCCGGCGCGGGTGCATCGTCCGCTATGAAGGGCGTCTGCGCCCGACCAACGCCGGACTGCTGCTCTTTGGCAAAGAACCACAGCGGCATTTGCGCGGCGCGGCGATCACGGCGGTGCGTTTCGCGGGCGAGGCGATGAGCGACAGCTTCAAGCGCGAAGACATCAGCGGGACACTGCCGGATCAGATTCGCCGTGCCGAAACCTTCCTCGGCGATCATCTGCGCAAGGGCGTGAACATCGGCAAGACGATGGCGCGCGCCGAAGCATATGAATACCCGATGGAAGCCGCCCGCGAATTAGTGGTGAACGCCGTCGCGCACCGCGATTACAGCATCAGCGGTGACGAAATCCGCCTGTTCCTCTTCCGCGACCGCTTGGAAGTCACCAGCCCCGGCGGGCTGCCCGGTCCGGTGACGATTGACAACATCAAAGATGAGCGCTTCTCGCGCAATCCGGTGATCGTGCAGGTGCTGTCGGATATGGGCTTCATCGAGCGGCTCGGCTACGGCGTGGATCGCGTGATCGCCTTGATGCGCGAACGGCGGATGCAAGACCCCGACTTCGCCGAAACCGCCGGAGGTTTCCGCGTGCAGCTTTACAACGAATCGCTCGATCCGCTGCCGAGCAGCTCGGACGACGAGCAGCCCGCCGTTATTCGCTTCGATGGCACGTATCAGGGACAACCGATCAACCCCCGTCAAGAAGCGGCGCTCATCCACCTGCACACAAACGGCAATGTCCGCATCACCAACAGCGATTTGCAGGCGCTGTGCCCGGATGTTCACCCCGAAACTATCCGCCGCGATCTAGCGGACTTGGTGACGAAAGACATCCTCAAGAAGATGGGCGAAAAGCGTGGCTCATACTACATTCTCAAATCCGATATATCATCATAGCAGAGCCAATTAACCATAAGGGGACAGCTTATGCCTGTGCTACGCCTCCTCGTGTTGATGGTGATCGCGCTGGTGGTGGGAATTATGCCCGCCGGAACAACGCCCAATGTCCAGCCGACCCAACCGATTTGCACCGATCTGGTCGCCCGTGCCATTCAGACGGTTGGCAGGGCGTGCGATGTCGTCAATCGTAATCAAGCCTGCTACGGCAACCGCCTGATCAACGTGGAATTCCGCCCGGAACAAAGTCCGGTCTTCACGCAGTCCGGCGATGTTGCAGATATTCAGGCAATCAGCCGCATCGGTACGACTCCCTTCGACGAAGCGACGTCCGATTGGGGAATCGCAATTATCAAAGCGCAAGCCAATCTCTCCACCGCCCTGCCCGGTGAGAATGTGACCTTCCTGCTGTTCGGCGACGCCTCGCTCGATAACCCCACGCCCGATATGCAAGCGGTGACTGTCCGCACGGATTTCATTCAGGGCGTGATCTGCGAACCTGCCCCGTCCGGCGTCGTGATCCAATCCCCTGCCGGCTCACAGGTCGAGATGACGCTCAACGGCGCGGATGTCGTGCTCGGATCGACCGTATACATGGTCGTCACCAGTCCCGAAGAACTGCTGCTGGCGACGCTCGAAGGAACTGCCGTCGTAATCGTGGATGGCGAAATTCGCGTGGTGGCAGCGGGCAGCTTCATCACCCTGCCAATTGACGAGGATTTTCAAGTGGACGGCGAACCTTCGGACGCCGCGCCGCTCGATCCGGCGCTCGTGCAGTATCTACCGCTGGAACTGCTCGATGAACCGATCACGCTGCCGGAAGTGACGGAAGAAGTCGGCGTCACGCGGACACCGACGCGGACACGTACGCCTACGCCGACCCCGAGTCCGACTGCCGTTTGCTTCCCGCGCACGGATTGGACGATTCGCTACACGGTGCAGTCCGGCGACACACTGGGCAACATTGCGCAGCGTATCGGCATCAGCACGCAGCAGTTGGCGCAGGGGAACTGCATCGCCAACCCCGATGTGATCATCGCCGGAACGACGATCAATGTCCCGGTTGCCGTGCCGACGCTCGTACCGCCTAGTACCAGCACGGCAACGGCGACCACGATACCGACTGTGACGTTCACGGCAGACCAGTACACGCTCAACGCGGGTCAATGCACTACCATTCGCTGGAATGTACCGGGACAGACCACATATATCAGCGCTTTCGATCAAAGCCTGCCCCCGCAGGGGTCGCAGACCTATTGCCCGTACGGTACAGAAACGATTGATCTGTATGTCGGTCGTCCTGACGATTCCACCGAGCAGTACTCGCTCACGCTGACCGTCGTGGATATTTGCGGCGACTACATCTGCGGCGCAACCGAAAACGATCAAATCTGTCCTATCGACTGCCCGCCGATCACCGGCAGCTAGACCGCATTCACCGGGGCGATCTTGAGATCGCCCCTACCCGCGCGTCCGGTTCGTTGCTATGCTATCGGCTCGATTATTCGACGCAGGACGTTTGCTTATGCCTTTTCGTTTTGACATGCGCCGCCCGTATCCCCTGCTGGCAGCCCTCCTTCTGATGGCAAGCACGGCGTGCGGGGCGCTGAGTTCACCGACGCCTACGCCGACCATCACGCCGACCGAAACGCCGACGAATACCCCGACTGCAACGCACACGCCGATCCCGACCGATACCCCGACGCCGACTCTCACGCCGACCGAAACACTCACGCCGTCGCTGACGCCGACCTTTACCGTCACGCCGACGCCCTCGAACACGCCCGGTCCGGTCGCTACGTTCACCTATTACGACAATACGGCGTTCATCGAAGCGCCGGATAACATCCTAACGCTGCTCGCATCGCCGCTGCTGGCGTATTTGAATACCAACAATCGCGATACCGTCGGCGATGCACGCACGCCCCAACCGGGGAATAACATCGAAACGCTGTACTACGTCTCGCCGAGCAGCCCGAACGGGCGCATCCCGATCTTGCAGTTGGAATCGGCAACCGGCGCGGACGTGTTTATTTCGCCCTCCGGCGGTTCGATTGCCTACATGCGTCCAAGCCGCAACCCGGCGGTCTCCGGTTTGTATCTGGTCGATCTCAACATCGGCATCACCGGGCGCATCCTCCCGCTGGAAACGCTGACGCAGCGCGGCATCTACAATGAGCCGGTCTGGTCGCCGGATGGCGAACAGTTGGCGGTCGTGCTGGCGACCGGCTACGACCTCGACATCTTCACCGTGCGCCGCGATGGGACAAACCCCACCAATCTCACCAATCACGGGTCATATGACTTCTTCCCGTCGTGGTCGCCCAATGGACAAAACTTGCTGTTCGTGTCGGATCGCCTGCGCTGCCCAAGTTGGATTCCCGGTGCGCCGGGGACATGTGACGGCACGCAGAATCCTCCGCCGACGGGCGGCAATGTCTTCGTGATGAACGTGCTGACGCGCGAAGTCCGGCAGGTCTCCGATGTATGGGTGAGCGAACCACCGCGCTGGCTGAATGATCGACAGGTGGTATACGCGGCGGGCGATCCGCTGTTTGGCGACCCGGAACGCGAGCTGTGGATCACCGACATCAGCAGCGGCGCATCGCGGCAGGTGCTAGTGCCGGGGGATCCGCTCAAACTGGCGGAGTCGTGGTCGCCGGATGGCTCGCGCGTGATCTACCAATCAGCGGGGACAAGCACCCAGATCGTGCTGGCAAGCGTTGACGGCACACAAATCGGACGCACCGGCGATCTACTGTATACCCGTTATGGCATGTCCGCCGCGTGGTCACCCGATGGATCGCGCGTGGCAATCGGCGGCGTCGGTTCAGACTGCCCCTTCGGCGTGGTGGTTTTCGACAACACGTTGAACAACATCGCGCGCGGCAGCCCGCCCCCGACTATGTGCGAACCGAGCTACTCGCCGGATGGGCGCTGGTTGGCATTCACAGGGGTGAGTCCGAGCGTAGACGGACGCGTCGATGTCTATGTCGCCAACGCAAACGGCTTCGGTGCGAACAACATCACCAGCGCACTGCGGGGTAACATCCACATGCTTGGTTGGATCGGCGGCTAGCAACTGACGATCACTCTGCGTGTTTCCGTATTCGACATCGGCGCGAATTGCTTTTGGCTAACCGCTGATCACTCAAGGAGAGATACTGTATGGCTTTGTTTACCGACAAGATCGCCGTCGTGACAGGCGGCAGTCGCGGCATTGGCAAGGGGATCGCGCTGGAACTGGGCAAGCAGGGCGCAACCGTGATCGTCAACTATCAGAAAAGCATGGACGCTGCTGTCGCCGTCGTCGAGGAGATCACGGCGACTGGCGGTAAGGCACTCGCCGTGCAAGCAGATGTCAGCGTGGAAGAAGACGCCAACCGGCTGATCAAGACGGCGGTCGATACCTATGGCAAACTCGACATCCTGATCAACAACGCCGGGACAACCCGCGACAACGTGATTATGTTGATGGGCGCGGAAGATTTTGACGCGGTCATCCAGACGAATCTGCGCAGCACATGGTTGTGCTCCAAAGCCGCCGTCCGCACGATGATGCGCAAACGCTACGGACGCATCGTCAACATCACCAGCATCAGCGGGATCATGGGCAACGCCGGGCAGACGAATTACAGCGCCAGCAAAGCAGGCATCATCGGCTTGACCAAGTCGCTGGCGCGGGAAGTGGCGTCGCGCGGAATCACCGTGAACGCGGTCGCTCCCGGCTTCGTGCTAACGGATCTCACCTCATCGCTGCCGGAAGACATGCTTAAGAAGCTGAATGAAAATATCCCGCTAGGGCGATGGGGGACGATTGAAGATGTCGCAGCGGCGACGAGCTTCCTCGCGTCCGACGCGGCGGCATACATCACAGGGCACATTTTGACCGTCGATGGCGGTCTGGCGATGTAGTTTATTTTAGGAGGCAGCATGGCGACGATCTTCTCGCAAATCATCTCCGGCGAAATTCCGTCGGACATCGTGTTCCGCGACGACCGCGTGACGGCGTTCCGGGACATCAACCCCAGTGCGCCGACGCATATTCTCATCGTGCCGAATAAGGAAATCGCGACGGTCGATGACGTGACCGGCGAGGACGAGGCGCTGCTCGGTCACATGATCGTCGTGGCAAAGGACATTGCGCGCAAGGAAGGGATCAGCGAGAGCGGCTATCGCCTGATCATCAACTGCAAAAGCGACGGCGGGCAGGAGATTTTCCACCTGCACATGCATCTGCTCGGCGGCAAGCGCCTCGGTCCGATGCTGGCGAAGTAATCAGTCACATACCTCCCCCCATCCCTGACAGGGGTAGGTTTTTCATTGTTCCTCCCGT
>JACSRG010000810.1 GCA_014879865.1 Anaerolinea sp. | reverse complement strand
AACAAGCGAATCGCGGAATTCTATGTGGAAGCCGGGATGGACGTGATCGCCATCGTCGATCCGATGGTATCGCAGATCGGACCGAAGCACTTCGCCCAATTCATGCACGCGCCGTTCTCGGACGTGTTCGCGCATCTCCGCCAGCTTGGCACGATTTCATCCTTCTTTGTGTGCGGCGATGCGACGAAGAATATCGAAGCCATGTGCAAGACCGCACCGGACTCGATCTCGATTGACGAGAACATCGATATGTCGGCGGCAAAAGCGATCACAGATCGCTACAACATCACGCTTGGCGGCAACATCCCGCTGACCACTGTGATGCTGCTCGGCAGTCAACAAGATAACATGAAGTGGGTGGTCGATTGGCTGGATCAACTGCGTCCGCCCAACCTGATCCTCGCGCCGGGCTGCGACATGCCCTACGACGTGCCGGTAGAAAACGTCGTCGGGTTGATCGAAGCGGTGCGCCATCCCGAACACGCGCGGCAAATGCTTGCCAACTATGCCGCGCCCGATCTCGCCAGCATCCCGGTTGAACTACCGGATTACGCTCACTTGACCCGTCCGCTGGTCGAGGTTTTCACGCTCGACTCGGATTCATGCGCGGCATGCGGTTACATGCTTGGCGCAGCGATAAGAGCAGTCCGCGAAATCGGCACACCGATTGATATCGTGGAGTACAAGTTCACTGTGCGCGAAAATGTCGCGCGCTGCCTCAAGTTAGGGGTGAAGAACCTCCCGTCGATCTACATCAACGGCGAACTACGCTACTCCTCGATTATTCCGAGCAACGAGGAACTGCTCGGCGAACTACGCCGCGCCGCGCAAGCAGAGAAATCTAAGTGACTGTGCTCTATGTCGTCGGTGGCTTTCTCGGCAGCGGTAAGACGACCGCTATCGCTGCCGCTGCGCGTGTGCTGCTCGCCGACGGTCAGCGCGTCGGGGTGATCACGAATGATCAGGGGAAGTATCTGGTCGATACGGCGTTTTTCCAAGCCGAGCGACTCCCCACCGTCGAGGTTACAGGCGGCTGCTTCTGCTGCAACTATGACGATCTGGACAGTCGCTTCGCCGAACTGCAAGCCCGCTATCAACCGGATGTCGTCTTTGCCGAGTCGGTCGGGTCGTGCGCGGATGTTGTTGCCACCGTGATCAAGCCGCTGCTTGAGCTCAGTGCACGCCCCGCGAGTCTGTCCGTCTTTGCCGACAGCCGCTTGCTGTTCCGGCGTCTACGCGGAGATGAACTGCCGTTCGCCGACGACGTGGTCTACATCTTCGACAAACAGCTTGAAGAAGCCGATCTGGTCGTGGTCAACAAGATCGATTTGCTTAGCGAAGCGGATCAAGCAGAGCTGGTCGAGCGCGCCGAAAGATCACTGCCGGGTAAGCGCATCCTCTTGCACAGCGCGTATGAACCGAACAGTACCCGCCGCTGGCTCGACGCGCTGGCGGTAAGTGAAGCATCTGCGCGCCGCACCAGCCTTGACATCGATTACCAGCGCTACGGCGGCGGGGAAGCCGATCTCGCATGGCTCGACGCCGAAATCGAACTCCGCTTGTGCGATGCGGATCGGCGCGATCTCGTGCAGGCGTTTCTTGTCCGTCTGGAACATCAACTAAGCGTTGAACGCATTCCCATCGGTCATTTGAAGTTGGTCGTCGCCGACGGCGACACGCAAGCGAAGTTCAGTTTGACGGCGATCAACGAACCCGGTTGGGAGGCGACCGTGCCGCTCCGCCGCTCCAATCACCTGACGCTGCTGCTCAATTTGCGCGCACAGACCGAGGCGAACCGGCTTGAAGCAGCGGCACGGGCAGCGCTGGCAGATGCGCTCGGCGGTGGCGAACCCGCGCGGTGGTCAGCCCAGTACTTCCAACCCGGTTTCCCGAAGCCGACACACCGCCTACCATAGCTCCTCGTTAGGCGTGCAGCGCCGCTGCCATCGCGCGGATGTGATCAGGACTGCTGCCGCAGCACGCGCCGATTACTCGTGCGCCGAGGTCGCGGATGCGCAGCGCATACTGTGCCATGTCCTCCGGGGTCGCGTCATAGACCGCTCCTGCGTCGGTCATGCGCGGCAGTCCGGCATTGGCTTTCGCCACCAGCACGACAGCCGGATCGGCGGCGCGCATCTGCTCGATGACCGTTTCGATTTCTTTTGTGCCATTGCCGCAGTTTCCACCTAAGGCGGTGACGTGGAGTGCGCCGAGCGTCTCAAGGGCGCGTACCGGGGTTACGCCCATCATCGTGCGCCCATGCGAATCGAAGGTCATGGTTGTGACAAGGGGGAACGCGGGATCAGCGCGGCGACACCCCTCGACCGCTGCGCGAACTTCCTCGAGATCGGACATCGTCTCGATCCACAGCACATCGACCCCGCCCTCGATCAATGCCTGCGCTTGTTCGGCGAAGGCGTCCACCGCCTCATCAAATTCGAGCGTACCGTAGGGCATAAGCATACTGCCCGTCGGACCCATCGAGCCGCCGACGACCACCGGAGCTGCGGCTGCATCGGCTTCGGCGCGGGCATTGCGCGCGCCTGCCACGTTGAATTCGGCGGCGCGTTCCTCAAGACCGTGCATTCCTAGACGGACGCGATTGCAGCCAAAAGTATTGGTTAACACAATTTGCGCGCCCGCTTCGATGTACGCGCGGTGAACGCTGCGCACTTTTTCAGCCTGTTCGACGTTCCAGAGTTCGGGCGACTCACCGTTTGCCAAGCCAAGGGCAAACAGCATCGTCCCCATCGCCCCATCAGCAACTACCGCGCGGTTGGAAGCGAGTAAATCGTGCAGCGATGTTTTCATAATCATCCTTCTTCATTTATCTCATGACGTGTGGCACATTCTCACACTCGTCAGCCGTGCATTGTAACTTGAAACGCGGCTGTGGGGTGTGTTGTCGTCGCCACAGCATCAAGTGATCACCGGCAAACTGTGAAAGAGCATTGATTTTCTTGCCCGTCCACGTAAAATGAGAGGGTTATAGTGTTGTTTTAACTGCGCGTGAAAAAATTGCCGCTCATCCTTGGATTGGAAAAGGGGGACTAAGTGCATATCCCTAGAGGTTCGAATCCCTCTTTCCGCATCACATATAATTCTCTAACGTACCCATGCTATAATGGCGAACAATCGCTTCTGCGAAGGACAGTCTCTTGAACATTCGAACGGAACGTCTTGAAGATCATACCGCTCGTGTCACCGTTGAATTGGAAGACGCGCGGCTCGACCAAGCGAAGAAACAGGCTGCACAAAAGATCTCTGAGAAAGTGAATGTCCCCGGTTTCCGGCGTGGCAAAGCCCCCTATCGGTTGCTCGTTAACTACGTCGGTGAAGCCGCCATCCTCGAGGAAGCGGTTGATCTGCTCAGTAACGAACTGTACAAAGAGGTCTTGCCTCAGACCGACGTTGATCCGTATGGTCCCGGTTCATTCGTCGACTTCAAGCCCACGCCGCCGACATTCATCTATGTTGTGCCGATGCAGCCCACCGTCGATCTGAAGGACTACCGCTCCCTGCGCCTTGAGTATGCCCCGCCGAGCATCGAAGACCGCGATGTCGATATGGCGCTGCGCAACCTGCGCGAAGAGCAGGCAGTCGTCGAGCCGAGCTTCCAGCCCGTCGCGGCGGGTAACCGCGTCACGCTTGATATTCATTCTCACATAATGGAAGAGAAGGAAGTCACGTCGGAAGCTGATGAAGAGGGCGAGGCGCACGATCACGCCGACGAAGCAGATACGCACGATCATCAGCACGGCGAGCCGTTCATGCACGATCACGATGCCATGTTCATCCTCGATGCCGATGGTGAGCCGGTTCCCGGTTTTAACGACGCGCTTGTCGGTGCTGCCGAGGGCGAAACGCGGATGTTCGAACTGGCAATTCCCGACGACGCCGAAAAGTATGAAGGCGCGGCGGGCAAGCGGGT
>JACSRG010000729.1 GCA_014879865.1 Anaerolinea sp. | reverse complement strand
GTCATATAGTTCAGGTTTATCGCATGTGGCAAATTCGCGTTACAATGGACGCGACGAAGGGGGAGGTTGATCTATGCACCGTTCACATCGACTGGTCTTGTTTGCCCTGCTGCTGATGGCGGCGATTCCGCTGCTGTTCGCCGCGCCCTTCGCCGTCCCCGCCGATACACAGGGCGTGACGCCGGGGATCAGCGCGACGCCGTTTACGCCCGCTTTCACGCCGACGGCGACCGTCCCGCTGCTGCTGATCACCCCATCGACCGGCTGTTCCGCGCCGCTCCCGCTGAGTCCCGGCATGCAAATCGCCATACGCGGCGGGCTGAATGTGCGCTATGAACCATCGATGTCCGGCGTGCTGATCAACTACATCCCCGAACCGATCATTGCCACGCTGATCGACGGTCCGCGCTGCGCCAATGGCTACAACTGGTGGAAGATTTCCGGCTATGGTCAGCCGGGCTGGATCATCGAAGGGCGACCGGGGCGCTACCTGATCGAGGCGTATGGGCTGCCCACGCTCACGCCGACCGCGTCGGTGACGCCGTCGGGCTGCGTCGTGCCGCTCAGCTTCCAGATCGGGTCGCATGGGGCGGTCAGCTACCGTGACAATGTGCCGCGCCGTCTGCGCGGCGCGCCGACGACCAACGCGCCGGTCGTGCTCGAACTGCTCGACGGAGTGGCGTTTGAAGTCCTCGCGGGTCCTGTGTGCGCGGAGCTGTACAACTGGTGGAACGTGCGCATTTTGACCACCGGCATCACCGGCTGGATCGCCGAAGGAAGACCGGGGCGCTACAACGTCGAAGTCATCTCGCGCTAGAAAGTTAGAGAAGTAAAAAGTTGAAAGTAAAAAGTGGAAGAATGGTTCTCGCTTTTTACTTTCAACTGTTCTTCTACTGACTCCGCTGGAATGCCAGCAGCGAGTTCCCCGACAGCACATAGACCACCTGCTGATCGGTGTCGGCGTACACGTTGGAAAGCTGCGCGAAAAACTGCTCATCAGAGGCGCGATAGCTGTTGATGAATGTCCCCGCCATCGTCGTCTCGTAGACCGTGCGCGTCGTCCGGTTGACGAAATACAAGCCCTGCGCAATCGGGTTGGTGTTCAAGAAGAAGGCGCTGCTCTCCTCGGTGGACTGCCCCTCCGGGAAACCGCTGAAGGCGAACGGTTGGAGCGTGCCGGAGGTGAAGCGCACGACCACCCCGGCTTCGAGCAGCAGGTAGATATCGCCGGCGTTCGTAATGGCAAAATCCAGCGCCCGCCGGATGTCCGGGCGACGTTCCCCCGTGAAGTATTCGAGCGGCATACCGGGAAATGCGCCACCGGAGGGATCGTAGCGCCAAATCTGGTTCGCGCCGGGGTCGAGGATGTATAACCGCCCCTCCCAGTACGCGATGGCGCGCGGCGCTTCCCACGTCTCGGTGCCTTGAAGCTGCTGCGCAGTGCAGTCTTGCAGGAAGCGCGGCGGACAGGCGATGAGCAGCCCATTCTCGTCCAGCGCGGTGATGACATTCCCCTGCGCGACCCCTCTACCGTCTTCCGCCCACGCGACATCGATCAGATTGCCGACAGTGTATTGAAGCACCGATCCGCTGCGGCGCATCGCCTGAATCGGCGTACGCGTACCGGGGACGAGGCTCATGCCGCCGCTGGCAAGTGTGAGGCGATAAACCTGCTGGTTGCGCGAATCCAGCACGTAAACATCTTCGCCTTGAATGACGATCTGCGTGAGGTCGGCGTTGGTGAAGGCTTCGACGACCGTCACCGAGCGCCGCTCGATGTTGAGCAGACGGTCGATGATTGTCCGCGCTTCGGTCTGCGTGATCGACAGCAGCGGATCGGCTTCATCTTTCATCGAAGCGCATTCGTTCGCCAGCGCCAGCACGCCGTTCCACGCGGCGAGCGTCCCGGTCACGTCGCTGGAGGCGATCCCGCGCGCGGTAATGGCGAGGTTGTTCGTCCGCTCGACGCACTGATCGAACTCACTCGCGCCCGTGCCGCTGATCCAGAAGATCACCACCAGCACGACGACGATCACCGGGATGAGGACGGTCACGCCTGCCGCCAGCGGCGACGAAAGCCAGCCTTTGCCGGTCTCCTTCGGCGCGGGGACGAGCCGCTCAAACACTTCTGCCGCCCGCTCGGATGCGGTCGCGCCGCCCGCCGCCGCTTTACCCATGATCTTGCGAACGCCCGCGCCGCGCGCTTCGCTGCGGCGAATCGTCCCGACTTTCGATGCATCCGTTGGCGGCGTGTCGCCGACCGGAGAGGTTACGACGGGCTGTGCTTCGGTAGTCGATTCGACCACTTTGACCGGAAGCGGAGTTGGCTGTTCGGGCGCGACGAATTCGAGCGCCAGCGCCGTGATCTGCGTCTTAGCTAGTTCGCGCAGGCGCGTCAGCACCGCGCCGATGTCGTCAAGCCGCGCTGCCGCCGCGAGTTCGTCCTCGGTGTGATCGGTCAGCGTGCCGTCCGCCAGCAGCAGACGTGATCCGCTGCTCACTGTGTAATGCGCCATTTTGATGTCCGGCGTCATGTCCACGCCGAGCGCCGTTCCGCTCAGCGCGGCTTTTTCGCTGAACGCGGCAGGAAACGCCTGCATCGTATCCCGATGGACGAGGAGTGCCGCTCCCGCCCCGATCTTGCCGAGATACAGATCAGCCCCGCGCAGCACCCCGCAGATCATGTTTGCCTCATAGTGGCGGGGATCGCTGCTGTTATGCTCGAACAGGTTCTCGTTGATGTTGCTGAGCACGTCACGCAGTGCCGAGGTCACGCTGCCGCTGCTCTCGAAGTACTCGTCGGATGCCAGCCCCGCCATGCGCTCGTAAAAGGCTGCCGGAGCGACCGTCTCTCCCGCCGGTGTGACCAGCGCGAAGAACGTATCAGTTTCGCGTCCACGCGCGGCTTTCTTTGGCGCGACCTCCACCAGCAAACCGGGCGGCGCAACGCTGATCGAGCGTCCGCCGACGACGTACAGGTGACCAATCAGGGCTTCATATTCTAGGGGCATAGGCTTGTTCCAAGCATGGCTCAGGTGATCAGTTCAGGCGGGAGGTGATCGACACGGTTCATGTAGCGAATCAACAGACGATCCCGGTCGCTGGCAAAGTCGATGCGCGTGATCGCCGTGTTGTAGTGCAGGTAGAACATGGCACGGCTCGGCAGTTGATTCAGCAGCGCCTTGAGCAGCGCGTCGATGAACGTGCCGTGCGTGATGATGGCGATCCGTTCGCGGTTATCGTGATCTTCCTGACCGCGCCGCCGCAGTTCCGCCGCGATCTTGATCGCCCGCCCGGACATGGCGGCGAGGCTCTCTTGACCGAGCTTCGGATCGTACCAACCCGCGTCGGTCACGCCGTCCGGAATAACGTAGTTCGGGAATTCCGCCGTGATTTCGGCGCGATTCTTGCCGGGGTAGCCGGTGATCTTGCCCGCTTCTTCCAAATAGATGCCGCCGTGTTCGTGAATGTCGATCCAGATTTCCGGGTTGATCCCCAACGCCGCTGCGACGGGCTGCGCCGTCTGCATAGCGCGGTACATGGCGCTGCAATACAGCCGCGTGAACTCGATGCCGCGCGCCCCGTCGTGCTGCGAGTAACCGGTCGCCGGGTTGACCCAAGGATCACGGCTGATGCCGCCGGACACGAAGTCTGCGAGTGCTTGCGCTTGCCGCTTGCCCGTCTCGGTCAACGTAGGGTCATAGACGCGCTTGGCTTGATGATCGTCGGCAAGCGCGTTATTGGTCGATTGTCCGTGCCGGATGATATACAGTTCCATCAATCTGCCCTTACCGGTCATACGTGTGGCTGTTGAGCGCCCACATCGGCTTCACATCCATGTCGAAGTCGTCACGCAGACCGGCATCGTAGCGGAAGTTCGCCGCCGCCGCGATCATCGCCGCATTGTCGGTACACAGGTTGAGCGGCGGATA
>JACSRG010000111.1 GCA_014879865.1 Anaerolinea sp. | reverse complement strand
AAGACATCGCCGCTGCCGTCAACCTGACCGCCGCAAGCCTGTACCACCACTTCCGCAATAAAGATGCGCTCCTGCTGGCGGTCTTGGAAGTCGGTTTAGAACACGTCATTCGCCAGATCGAACCCATCGCCAACAGCAACTTACCGAGCGCCGAAAAGCTCCGCCGCATGATCCGCGAGCATATCGTCGGCTTGACCCAGAACACCGCCGTCGGCGCGGCGATGGTCTTCGAGATTCGCGCCCTGATGAGCGTCAAAGCCCCGTACAAAAACGCGCGCGAGGATGATCAAGAAGCGTTCCAGACCTTCATCAACCGTCGTGACGAGTTCTTCGAACGGCGCGACCGTTTCGAGAACCTGTTTCGCGTCGTCGTGCGCGAAGGCGTCGCCAATGGGTCTTTCCGTCCCGTCGATGTGGCGATCTTCACCAAAACGCTGCTCGGCTCGAACAATTGGGTCGGCGTGTGGTATCGCCCCACCGGGCACTTGACCGGCGAACAAATCGCCGATCTGATTGCCGATTCGCTGCTGCATGGAGTTATCGTCACCCACTGATGTTGCGTTCGGCAGGGCTGCTGCCCGCTAGATCGAGGCTGTAGGGACGAGGAATGCCTCGTCCTCCGTTAATCAAAGTAGAGGACGAAAATGAGTTTGCTGCAAGACAAAGTTGCCATCATTACCGGAAGCGGGCGCGGGATCGGAGCGGCGGCGGCGCGGCTGTTCGCCGAACACGGCGCGCGCGTCGTCGTCAGTGACATTGATCCCAAACCGGCTGAAGAAACCGCCGAACTGATCCGCTCGCGCGGCGGGCAGGCGCTTGCCGTCGCCGCCGACGTGACCAACGACGGCGCGATTGAGGAATTGATCGGGCAGACGGTCAGCACCTACGGCGCGATTGACGTGCTGGTCAACAATGCGGGCTATACGTGGGATTCCATGATCCACAAGATGACGGATGATCAGTGGGACGCGATGCTTGCCATCCACCTGACCGCGCCGTTTAAGCTGATCCGCGCCACCATCCCCTACATGCGCGAAGTCGCCAAGCGCGAGATCGAGGCGAACGGCGCGACCAGAGCGCGCAAGATCATCAACGTCAGCAGTACGACCGGCACGCGCGGCAACATCGGTCAGACCAACTACTCTGCCGGGAAAGCCGGGATCATCGGCGTGACCAAGACGCTGGCGAAAGAATGGGGCGCGTTCAACATTCAGGTGAACGCGGTGGCGTTCGGCTTCATCGAAACCCGCCTCACCCAGTCTGACAGCACCGGCGACGCGACCGAGCGCGAGGGTCAGCGCGTTAAACTGGGCATGCCCGACAAAGTCCGCAGCATGATTTTCGATCAGATTCCCATGAAGCGCCCCGGCTCGGTCGATGAAGCGGCGGGCGCGTTGTTATTCTTCGCCAGCGACCTGAGCAATTACGTTTCTGGGCAAGTCCTCGAAGTCGCAGGCGGGTGGTAAGCACAACAGTTGAAAGTCGAAAGTTGAAAGTCAAAGCGAATCCCTCACTTTCAACTTTTCACTTTTAACTTTCAACTCGTCATTTGAGAAGAATTGTGGAAAGGTTACTCTGTGATCTCGTTTACCCCTAGTGAAGAACAGCAGCAGTTACTCGACACCATCCGGCGTTTCGCGGTCAACGATGTGCAGCCCGTTGCTCACGAAGCGGACGAAAACGAGCGCGTTCCCGGCAGCGTCGTCCAGACCGGCTGGGACTTGGGCTTGATCCCCGCGTCCATCCCCGAGGACCTCGGCGGCTTCGGCGAACTGAGCGCGGTGACCAACGTCCTCGCCTATGAAGAACTCGCCTACGGCGACCTATCGACGGCGCTCCACGTCATGACGCCCGCGCTCTACGCCTATCCGATTGTCCTCTACGGAACAGCCGAACAGCGCGAAGTCTACATGCCCTATTTCCTAGAGGAGCGCCCCGCGCACGCCACCGCCGCGCTGATCGAACCGGGCTTGTTCTTCGATCCCAACGACCTCAAGACGACCGCCACGCCCGAAGGCGACAAGATTCGCATCAACGGGTCGAAGGTCTACGTGCCGATGGCGGCGACCGCCGATTGGTTCTTGGTCTATGCCAAGAACGCCGACACGGGCAAGAACGAGGCATACATCGTCAATGCCGAAACCAAAGGTGTCACCGTTGGCAAGCGTGAAGCGCTGATGGGCGTGCGCGCCCTGCCGACGCATCACATCACCCTGCATGACGTGGTCGTCAACGCAAGCTGTCAGATCGGCGGCACGGTCGGCGTCAACTACGAGGCGCTGCTCAATCGCAGCCGCGTGGCAATTGCGGCGATGGCGGTCGGCGTGGCGCGTGCCGCCTACGACTATGCCCGCGAATACGCCAAGCAGCGCGTGCAGTTCGGCGCGCCCATTGCCACCAAGCAGGCGATTGCCTTCATGCTCGCCGAAATGGCGATTGAGGTGGACAGTGCCCGGTTGATGACGTGGGAAGCGGCGTGGAAGCTGGATCGCGGCGAGGACGCGACGAAAGAAGCTTACTTGGCGAAGGAATATGCCAGCAAAGCCGCCTTGACCGTCGCCGACTCTGCCGTGCAGACGTTGGGCGGTTACGGGTTCATCCGGGAATATCCGGTTGAGCGTTATCTTCGCAATGCGCGCGGTTTCGCCACGTTTACCGGTTTGGCAATGGTCTAGCGATTAGATGAGGTTGAGAACAGATGACGATCAGCTTTGAAATTCCCGAACACATCAAGCAGCAGACCGACATGGTCAAGATGGTGGCGGAACACGTCATGCGCCCCATCTCGCGCGAACTGGACGAACACGAGCATGAGCGCCCGGTCGCCTTTGCCGATCAAATGTGGCCCTTCATGCGTGATATGCAGAAGAAGAACCTAGAGCGTATGCTCAACGGCGGCGAAGGCAAACGCCGCGAGGGTCCCGGCACGCAGTACCTCCGTCTGATGCTGATGATCGAAATGCTCTCGTGGGGCGACGCCGGGATTTACCTGTGTCTGCCCGGCGGCGCGCTCGGCGGCGCGGCGATTGAAGCCGTCGGCACGCCCGAACAGAAGGTCAAGTTCCTTCAGCGCTTTGCCGAAGGCGACGTCCCCGCATGGGGCGCAATGGCGATGACCGAACCCGGCGCGGGGTCGGACACCTCCTCGATCCAGACGACCGCCGTCTTTGACGAAGCCACGCAGGAATGGGTCATCAACGGCGAGAAGATTTTTTGCACCAACGGCACGCTGGCGTTGAACGAGTCGAACGGCTTGGTCGTCGTCTGGGCGACGATTGACCGTGCAGCAGGGCGTGCGGGCATGCGTCCGTTCATTGTCACGGCGGGGACTCCCGGCGTCAAAGTGACCAAGCAGGAGATCAAGCTCGGCATTCGCGCCAGCGATACCGCCGCGATTGTGCTGGAAAACGCCCGCGTCCCCAAAGATGCGATCCTCGGCAGTTCGGAAGTGCAGGGCGAAGGCGGCAAGGGCTTCAAGGGCGCAATGGCGACCTTCGACGCGACCCGTCCGCTCGTCGCCGCCAGCGCGCTTGGCATCGGACGCGCCGCGCTCGAATTCACGAAGGAAAAGCTGGCGGAAGCCGGAGTCGAAATCCCCTACGGGCTGCCCTACCACAAGCTGACCGCCGTCCAGCGTGACGTAATCGAAATGGAGATGCAGTTGAAGGCGGCACACTTGCTCACGCTGCGTTCCATCTCCATGCTTGACGCCAAAGAGCCGAACAACCTCGAATCATCGATGGCGAAGGCGAAAGCCGGTAAGGTCGTCACGCAGTTGACCTACAAAGCCGTCGAACTGCTCGGCACGATGGGCTACAGCCGCGAATGGCTGGTCGAGAAGTGGCTCCGGGACGCCAAGATCAATGACTTATTCGAAGGTACGGGGCAGATTAATACATTAATTGTCGCCCGCCGCATCCTCGGCTACACGAGCAAGGA
>JACSRG010000725.1 GCA_014879865.1 Anaerolinea sp. | reverse complement strand
TTCGGGAGACGGTAAGCGCACACGTAGCCTGAGAAGCTCCCCGCTTTAGCGGGGAGAGTGGTCACGCGACGTCTCGTATATAGGCTTGTTGGGTTGGAAGTGACTGGAGTATTTCATAGGTGTTTTGTCCAACTGCCAGAATTTGTACCTGACCGTATAGTGTACTGAACGCCAACACGCTTTCATCTGTAGGACTCCAACTTATAGATGTCAAATCAGAATCCGCAACTTGAAATAACGCTTGCCTATTCCCCTGTGCGTTCTGAATCTCTAATACACCTGAATTGCGAGCGACAGCTAAGAGCGTACCGTCCGCATTCCACGCGATGTCTCTTACATGCTCACTGTACTACCTGAATTTAAGGAGGACATGCAGTCGAGCATCCTTAATCCGTTGTCGTTTTGCCAGATGGGATCATGGCTGCATTCCGGTGGCGCGGACGGACTCCACCCAAGCATCTCGACATAGAAATAGTGTGCGGGACGGCTCTCCGCTTCGGGATAGAGTTGAAAAACGGACATGGCGGGGTTGTTGACTTGAAGCGCCCACAGCACGGTCTGCTGCTGGACGTAAATCGGCGCGTCCCCGCTGATCGGCGCTAGGCTCTCCGCGATGTCGCTCCAATAGCGATCCGGCGCGCGGTAGTAGGTGACCAGACTGGATGCGCTCGACAGGATGAACGCGCCCACGATCCCGATCATCACGATGCGGGGAGCGCGCGCGCTTACGGCGGACAGGATCAGCGCGAGGGCGATAGCCACATGCGTGATGTGCATCCACTTGATCGGTCCGTCGCTCAAGACTGCTCCGGCGATCAACATGCCGTAGGTCACGATCAGCCACAGCAGCGGAATGTGGAGGTTTTTGGGCAAGCCGCGCCAGCGAACGATCACCAGTACGAGGATCGGCAGGACGACGCCGACCAGAAAGAGGATCGTCGTCACGGTGAGCGCGGGGAATCCGCTGACTATGAGATTCAACATCTGGCTGATCAGTTCGACGGGTGACGGCGCAGACTGACCGCTGCTCATGACATGGGCAGCACGGCGCAGATACACCATGTAGACGATCAGCAGGAACGCCGCATACGGGGGAATCCGGCGGATGATCCAGTCGGGTTTGTTGACGGGTTTGCGTTGGAAGATGCGCCAGAGAGTCAGCGCGTCTTGGAGGAAGATGACCGGCATCGCACCGATGTGCGCCAGCGGTACGAGCGTGCTGACGATCATGTTGAGGCGACCCCGCTGTTCGATCCACAACAGCAGCGACAGCAGCGCAAGGAAGGTCGCCAGCGCGTAGGGACGCGCGACCTGCGCGTAGGTCACCGGGGCATATGCCAGCGCCACGATCAACGCGGTGATCACGGCGGCTTTGCGTCCGTATAGGCGGTAGGCGATCCGCGCCGCCAGCGCGATGCTCACCGTGCCGACCATTACCGACAGCCAGCGAATGGCGAATGCTCCATCAAGGATTTTGAGCGTCAGCCCCGCCAGCACGAGGTGCAGCGCGTTATTCGGCTCCGGCAGGAGAATCTGCGTTAGCGCAACATTGGGCAGGGGATGGGCGATATAGAAGCTGTTGATGTAGCTCCATGTCTCGTCAAGGTTGAGGTTGGGGGCGGTCAGCAGATAGAGACGGAGCGCGAAGCCCACGCCGATCAGCAGGACGAGCAGCCAACGCCATGTCGGGAAAGTTGTTCGGCGCATGAAGACCCTTCAGCAGCGTGTGGATACCAAAGCCTCTCCTATTGTAACTGCTTCTCGCCGTTCACTGGATGAAGAAGCGCGCGGTGTCTCGTGTGCCGCCGGAATCGCGTATAATGGGTACGAGGTGAAGTGAGATAAGGATGATCGCATGGCGATGCAAAAAGAATACATCACCGTCGATGAATTCGAGCGCCACCTGCTGACCATCGACGCTACGCTGATGGGCGGCGACGTGCTGCCGGGTTTCAGCGTAGCGATCCGCGAGATTTTCCCCCAAGTAGATTAACGCGACCACAACACGCTCTGGATAGTCACAGGGCTGAGGACTGAGAACGAGAGGGACGGTATCACAGTTGACCCGTCCCTTTTGATGACTGCTACTCCGCGCTGATTGCCTCCGCCATTGCGCCCGCAACGGCGATCAGGTCGGCGGCGCAGGCGGGCGGGATTGTGCCTTCGGGCAGCGCCGTGACCTGCGCGACGAAATCGGTTAGCGTTATTGACCCGCTTGGCTGATGAGTTCTCCTATATCCCAAATTGAAAGCAGACTCTCAGATGGAGTATTGATGCCCGGAGTCGCCGTAAATATGGCAGCATGATCCGCATTGGGCGACCAGGCAACCTCCCTCACAATGTGGTCTTCGCCGAGGGCGGCTGTCGAAAAGTGGGCAACCACCCGCTGTTCGCTAACAGAAATGAGTGTGAGTTCCGTGCCGACCGCGCCGAGCAGCCAGTGCCCATCAAGACTCCAATAGACTTGCCTGTGCCATGGATAGGTAAATACAACCTGACGCGAGTCGAGATCGTACACTTGGTTATGTGTTGCCAGTAATCGCCCTCCCGGCTGCCATTCGAGTTCGTACGCCCCTTCGGTACAGCAGTCGTCGATGTTCGACTCCGTGTTTGTTTCTAGGTTGAGTACTGCCCGATGATCCCCTGCGCCAATGGCAGCGAGTTCTGTTTCTGAACCCCACGTGACGTTATAGAGGATGGAACCGGCACGGGTAAAGGCATCTGCAAAGAGACGATAAGTCCTCTCGGTTCTCCCATCAACGGCATCAATGAGGTCAAACGAGAAAAAGTCAGAGAGCGAGATCACAGCAAATTGGGAGCTATCGGGTCGCCATGACAGAAAATACTCAGGAGCGCCTTGACGACTGAAAAGTGGCGCTCCCGTCGCCGTCTCATAGACGACGATGTTCTCGAATGATAGAGCTGCCAAGCGTGTGCCATCTGGACTCCATGCTAATATACTGCCTACATCGGGTGTTGGCTGAAATCCGTGTGAAACGCCTAGACTCGATACTGCATCCTCGGACAATGTCCACGTTTCAAGCTGGAGTTGTGGTTCAGCTTGTTCGCGATTCGCTTCGATGAGTTCCAACTGATCGCTGTCGCCAGCCCAGCGAACAGTGGAGGGAAGATCGACAGGCTGAACTGAAATTGGAACAACGGATACCAAAGGTAGATTGTCTTGGAGCGTTGGCTGCGCGACCACAGTGGTTAATCGCACAGACAAAGCGCAAATTGATACCAGTATAATAAGGCGTTTCATTCCGAGTTTCTCCTCATAGGCTCGACAACTAGATTAAGGATTAACGATTCCGGGTATTGCGGTACGCACTCCAGTGGTTACAGTTCCAGTCCCGATGAACTGCTCATTACACAGGTAGATATCGACATGCAAATGACTTTCTGATCCAGCGCCGGCAACGGGGGTAGAGTCAAGACTAGCCGGGATAACGCTTCCAATAATGGCTCCACGCGCAATGGGGGCTCCTGAGCTGACCGAAGGCACAATATGCTTAAATTGGTAACAAATTCCTGTGGCTGCATCACGAACACGAACATCGCCACACCCTGTACACGTCCTACCAATGGGCGGCATTAGTACTTGAACATTCCCACCTACTAATGAGCGTACTAGAGTGACAGCCGCGTAAGTCGGAGTTGCGGGCCATTCAGGATTTACGAGCAGGTAAGCAGGTGTCCCATATGTTACACCGACCGGAACGAGATCAACTTCATTAAGATCGTTTAAATGACCCGATCCATAATCAACAGGCATTGACTCGTGTGAACACCCAAAGACCGAACATATCGTTGGCGTTGGTGTTGCCGTCGCCGTCGGTGACGCGGTGGGCGTTGGCTGTGGTGTGTAAACGTAGCAGATCGGCTCTTCGGTGGACTCCGGGTCGCCGCCGAGGGGAAGTCCGCAGCCTTCATAGGTCGG